>CAMWKY010000008.1 GCA_947174965.1 uncultured Ruminococcus sp.
ATTCTTGACTGTCAACCAAGTGATATTATAAAATACAAGTAAAAGCCACCGCAAAAAAGCTGTGGCTTTATATTTTATTGGAATAAACGCATATATTTTTTTATATGCCATACAGCGAATTTATTCACAGGATTAGCGGATAAGTTCGTATGAACTTGTAAAACAATCCAAAAATCCATATATTAAATCATCTGATTTTATTATACAAATACATATAATCAGAAAATGACGGATATTGACAAAATCTGAAACATAGTATATAATAACATCAATCACTGGTGAAATAATATGATATGGAGGACTTTATTTATGGATTTACCGATTATTCCTACTATTATGGGAGCTATTGCAATTATTGTGCTTATTATCATCATCGCCACAGGCTACATAAAAGCTCCACCCGATACAGCCTATATTATATCAGGTCTAAGACAAAAAATCATCATAGGCAAGGCAAGTATAAGAATCCCGTTTTTTGAGCGTGTTGACAAACTCAAACTACAGCTTATTGCTGTTGACGTAAAAACATCAAGCGCAGTTCCGACAGCCGATTACATCAATATCAACGTTGATGCAAATGTCAATGTAAAAGTAAGCAGTGACCCGATACTTATAAAATTAGGTGCTGAAAACTTCCTTAACAGAGAGCCTGCATATATTTCACAGGTTGCAAGGGAAGTTCTTGAGGGAAATATGCGTGAAATCGTCGGACAGATGTCATTGGAAGCTATGGTTAACGACCGTAAGGCATTTGCCGAAAAAGTACAGGAAAATGCTGCTCCCGACCTTAACAGAATGGGACTTGAAATAATCTCATTCAATGTTCAGAATTTCAGGGACGACCAGAATCTTATTGAAAATCTTGGTATCGACAATACAACGAAAATCCAGAAAAAAGCTGCTATTGCAAAAGCTGAATCCGAAAAAGAAATTGAGATTGCAAAGGCACAGGCTAAAAAAGAAGCAAATGACGCAAAAGTAATTGCCGAAACTGAAATTGCACAGAAAAACAATGAACTTGCTATCCGTCAGGCTGAACTCAAAAAAGAAGCCGATACACAACTTGCTATAGCTGATGCCGCTTATGAGATTCAGAAAGAGGAACAGCGTAAGACAATTGAAATCACAAAGGCAAACGCAAATATTGCAGCATCTGAAAGAGACGTTGAACTTAAAGCTAAGCAGGCAGATGTTATGGAAAAGTCTCTTGATGCTGAAATCAAGAAAAAAGCCGAAGCTGAACGCTATAAGGCACAGCAGTATGCAGATGCAAAACTTTATCAGCAGAAAAAAGATGCAGAAGCAGACCGTTTCCAGCGTGAACAGGAGGCAGAGGCAAAGAAAGCTGAAGCAGAGGCTATGAAGTACGCCAAAATTCAGGAAGCAGAGGGTATTGCTGCTGTCGGTCAGGCTGAAGCTGATGCTATACGTGCAAAAGGTCTTGCGGAGGCAGAGGGAATCAATGCAAAGGCTGAAGCTATGAAAAAATACGGTGAAGCTGCTGTATTGGAAATGTACTTCAAAGTTCTCCCTGATATTGTCAGAAATGCTGCTGCTCCGCTTGAAAATGTTGACAGAATCACAATGTACGGCGACGGCAATTCAAGCAGAATGGTCGGCGATATTATAAGTTCCACAACAAAAGTTACTGACGGACTTTCAGAAGCAACAGGTCTTGACATTAAATCCATTCTTTCAAATTTTGTAAACTCAACTAAAAATAATTCTGCACCTGCTCCGACTCCTGATAATTTTGAGGAAGTGCCAACAGAAGATTAAGGAAGTATTTATTATGATGTTCTTTTGGTTTATGCTTGTATGCGATTTATTAGTACCGCTGATTATGATAATAACAGGCGGAATAATGTGGAAACATTATCCTAAAGATATAAATGGACTAATCGGCTACAGGACGAAACGCTCAAGAAAAAACATGGATACATGGAAATTCGCTCACGAATACTTCGGAAAATTATGGCTGAAAACAGGTATAATTCTTCTGATTGTATCTGCATTGGCTCACATTCCTTTTATTCACAGTTCAGAAAATACTATCTCTGTTATGAGCATTATTCTTTGTATGATACAATGTGCTGTTATAGTTTCCACTATTTTTCCCACAGAAAATGCACTGAAAAAAACTTTTGACGACAACGGCAACAGAAGATAAATATTGACAAACGGGCAGTTTTTCGGGACTGTCCGTTAATAATAGGAAGGATAAACTGATATGAAAAAGTCAAAACTGATGCAGATTGGTTCTGTCTGCGGAATAATCGGCGGTATCGGGCTGATTTGTTCAGCGATAATGTACGACAATATCCCGATAATTATAAGGATTTTGATTGCAGTCTGCGAAATTATTATGTCAGTTGCACTTATTTATAACTACAAAGAAAATAAGTAAAACATTTGACGGAGGTATAAAAAATATGAATTGTCCTTTTTGCAGTATTCCTATGAAAGAAGGCTGTATTTCAGGCGACGGCAGAACTAAAGTCCGCTGGATTGAAAACGGCGATAAACTGTATTTATCCGATATACTTTCAGAAAAAGGGGTCGTTAAATCTGCAAAATATTCTCTTCTTGCAAAATTCAGCATAAGCGGATATTACTGCATAGTATGCAGAAAAATAATTATCGATACAGACATAGAGAAATAACCGCAGTTTAATAAATAAAACATTTAACGGACAGTTTTCGTGGCTGTCCGTTTTTATATCTGTATACGGCTTAAAATTTTTTTCGAAAAAAATTGACTTTTATGCTGTTTCGTTCGTATTATAAGTGAAAGGCGGTGAGGAACTTGTCAGACAAGGAAAAATTGAAAATTGCAATGGAAAAATATGGTGATATGATTTTCAGAATATGCCTGTTTACACTGAAAAATTATGCAGATGCAGAAGATACTGTTCAGGAAACTTTTATCATATACTTCAGAAAATCTCCTGCTTTTGAAAATTCCGAACACGAAAAGGCATGGCTTATATCAGTTGCACAGAATAAATGCAGAGATACTTTGAGGTTCAACAAACGCCATATGACCGAACCCGAAGAAGCCTTACATAACTATATTCAGAATGAAGAAGAAACACATATAATTGATGCTCTTATGTCAGTCCCCGAAAAATTCAGGATAGTCCTGCAAATGCACTATATTGAGGGATTCAAGGTTGACGAAATTGCAACAGTTATAAAGAAATCACCGTCAGCAGTGAAAATGCGTCTTTCAAAAGGACGTAAACTGCTGGAGGAAATTTACCGAAAGGAGTTTTTATAATGATTGAAAAGAAACTGAAAAAATCAGCGGAAAAGATTGTCATGCCTGACGAACTCAAAGAACGCATACTTGAAAAGTGCGACGATTCCGTTATGACTGAAACAAATGCAGAGGAAATTACATTCACTGTTGAGCCGTACCGCAAACGCAGAATAAGTCACATTGTTTCATGGGCTGCTGCTTTAACTGTTGTTATCGGCGGATTAGGCTATTCCACGCACTTAATCACAAAAGAGGGATTCTATCCCGACAGCATGAGCGATATACTCTCAAATGCACCATTTGGCAGTTTAGCAGATTCAACTATGGACATATATACCTGCCGATTCTGGACTACGTTTCATAATGATGAAATATCAGACGAAGTAAAAGCACAGATAAATGAATTTTTCAGTAATATGGAATACATCGAAAAAGAGGGTTACTACTATCCGCCCGAAAATATAAATCCTGACCGTCCTTACATGGCTTACACAATTGCACTTTTAGACACGACAAATGACATAGATAACAGTCAGGACTGTTTATCAGTTCTTGAAGATGACACACTTAGTTATAATCATTCGGGGATAACCACATACTACCAAATCGATTCAAAGGCATTTGACAAACTTATAAGAAGTATTCTCCCTGTCTGCGCTCCGTTTGGAAATCTTGCTGAACGTGACAATTACATTGTCACTATTGATATGGAAAATGAACCACGCACACCAGATGAATCACAGAAAAATCTGCTTGCAGGACTTTTCAACGGCATTAAAAAGTGGGAGCTTATAGAGGACTATGACATATCAACTATGAATGTACGCCATGAAATAACATTCAACGGCGATACGTACGAAAGTATATTCATATGTGAAGATGATGTGCTTGTATACAATAAACCCGACGGCACAAAAGAAGTTTACCGCATTGACTTCAACGAAACAGACAAGGATATAAGATATTACATGAGGAAACCTGCTCCGTTCGGTAGTGATAGTATAACAAAATATGAATATGATGCCTATATCAATATCAGCGGAGACGATTATCCTGTTGACTATGACTGCACACTCTCAAATGCACTTTATAACTTCTTTGACGCTATGGACTGGAAACCTATTGAAAATTATGATGATTCAACAATGGACGTACGACACAGAATATTTAGCAATGATATTGGAAGTATCTATATTAGTGCAGATGATAAGCTTATATATAACAATCCTGACGGAGTTGAAGAAGTCTACAATATCAATTTTGCTGAATTTGATGAACTTATGAAAAGCTTGTATCCGTACAAATACGACAAGGAAATCAAGTGCGGTTTATTTGAAGAACTTAATGGCTGTAAACTCTCTGCAAGTCTTTTCAGATGTGTAAGTATTGACGACGGTGCAGGTCCGCTTGATGAAAAGGATTCTGCAAAGATACTTGAAGTATTGAACAGTATCTGTATTGAAGAAATTCCCGAACCTGAAAACGCCGTATTTAAAAATATCGGTCTGGACAGCGTATCATTTACAACAAGCAAGGAAGTTGACGGCAAAGACACTGGATATAATATATGTGTCAATCTTATTAAAAAATATGTAATGTTTTCAAAAACGGAAAATTCCGAAACAGAAACACGCTTTTTCAGAACAGACGAAACAAATATAATGATACTTCTTAGAAATCTCAGAAATGACAGTGCAGTTTATCCTCCGTTTGCATCACTTTGGAAAACAGGTGATTGCACCTGCACAAGCGAATTTTTCAATGGAATACTTTCATACGAACAAGCTATCATGGTTACTACTGCATTTTATGGCTGGGACTGGTCAGATGTCTACGATTTGGAACTGATACATTTTGACATATCAGGCGAACTCAAATACAGATTCTCCATAATAAATCAGCCTGACATCTGTGTATATGATGATGATACTATTATTATGGGCAACAGATTATATCAGAATATTGACAAAAATGACAACAATTACCTCTTATATATCCTTGACAGTATATTCAATGACGAAATAAATCCCGACGACTACAACACACAACACGAATATCCCGACGGAATTTCACAAGATGACAAAGATATGCTTGATGCTTACGGAAGTATCAACTGAATAACTGAAAATGCTGTTATGCTGTTGTTTACGGCATGACAGCATCTTTTTTATTTTTTCCCATTGACTTTTTTTTATATATGATGTATAATAAAAATTACGAAATATCTTGAACAAAGATATTCAAAATTTTGACAACAGGAGGATTCCAAATGAAAAAGTACAATAAGCAATTAATTTGTACATTTGTTACAGCATTAAGCCTTGCATCTGCTGTTCCTATGGGAAGTTTTGCAGTTGATGAAAAAGGCTGGGTCACTGATGAAAAAGGCAGGATTTTTTATTATGACGAATCAGGCGAATTTCTGACAGGTGAGCAGGAAATTGACGGAGAAACTTATCTTTTTTCAGCCAACGGAGTTCAGAAAACAGGCTGGCGAACAGTTGACGGCAAAAGAAAGTATTACGACAAAGAAACAGGAAAAGCTGTTTATGGCTGGATTGATTACTGCGGTAAACAGTATTACATAGAAGAAAACGGAGAAAAACTCATTGACCGCATCATTGAAAACGATAACGGAGATAAAGTTATTTTAAGAGGAAAAGGCAGTGTAATAACTGGTGAGCAGTTCATAAAATTTGACAATGACTTCTATCATATCGACGACAACGGAATTATAGCTGTCGGCGAATATGAAGTGGACGATATACCGTATGTTTCTGACGAATCGGGCAAATGCCTTACAGGCTGGGTTGACGTTGCAGGAAAAAAATACTACTACAGCACAGAAACAGGCGAAGCACTTACGGGACTTTTTGAACTTGGTGAAAGTTACTACTATGTCGATAAGAAAGACGGTATGTGTACAAGTGTTGCAGAGATTGACGACATAGAGTACCTTTTTGACGAAGAAACAGGCAAAATGCAGTTCGGCTGGCTCAATATAAACGACAAGACAAGATATTTCTACAGTGATTCAACATATGCCTCCGGACTTACTTCAATTGACGGTACAGCATATGTTTTCAGCGAAAAAGGTGTTCTGCTGAACGGATTGCAGATTATCAAGAATAATATTTATTTTGCTGACAAACAAGGCAAGGCACAGCAGGGCAAAATTGCTGTTGGTGATGACTTTTATTTCTTTGGTGATGATTATACCGCAAAATACGGCATTTTCACCATTGACGAAAACAACTATATTTTCGGAAAAAACGGAAAAATGCTCAGAGGATTGAATGAATTTGACGGCAACACATACTATCTTGACAAAGACGGCAAAATGCAGTATGAATGGGTTGAAACAAATGGCAAAAAATACTACTTCAATCCGCAGACAGGTACAATGCTTACAGGCAGAAAAGTCATTGACGGAAACAAGTATTATTTCAATGACAACGGCGAATTGCAGACAGGCTGGCAGGTTATCGACGGAGAAACGTATTATTTCAATACTATAAGCGGTGTAATGCTGACTGGCAGAAAAGTTATTGATGATGAAAAATACTACTTTGCAGACAACGGACAGATGCAGACTGGCTTAATAGAATTTACTGACGGCAAGTATTATTTTGGTGCGGACGGAAAAATGGTTTCAGGCTGGCAGACAATAGGCGGAGAAAAGTATTATTTCAATCTTGAAAAAGGCTTTATGGAGACAAATAAAATCGTCGGCGACTATAATCTTACTGAAACAGGTGTTGCAGTACCGCTTTCAGACGTTCAGAAACGTGCAAAGACAATAATTGACTCAATCGGAACAGAACCAACTGCAATATTCAACTATGTACGCAAACACAACGTATACAGCTATATTGAAGATACAAAATCACTTGCAACAATTCAGTCTATGGGCTGGAGTTACTTTGCAAACTATGCACTTGACTACAAATATGTTGTATGCTATTATTTTGCTGCTGAAACTGATTTGCTGTTTAAACAGGCTGGCTATCAGACAAGAATCATCTACGGAAACGGCACTCACGATTCCGACCACTACTGGAATCAGGTTTATGTGAATGGTCAGTGGCTCAACTATGATTCCTGCAACGGCTATTGCGGTGTATCTGACAATTACCTGAAAAATCTCACATACACATGGTATCAGTATGTAGAGGCTAAATATTATTGATAAATATATTGGAGGACAACAAATGAAAAAGAAGTCAACAGCAATTTTTGCTTTTATGGCAGTACTTGCACTTTCAGCCGTATCATGCGGAAATGAGCCAGCAGAGGAAAGCTCAGTTACACTTGATTTACCTGTTGTAACAACAACCGCAGAATCGGAAACAGACGCAGAGGAAACAACAGAAATTACAACTGAAAAAACAACAAAGACAAAAGAAACCAAAACCACCGCAGAATCAGAGGAAACAACAACAAAAGCAGTTGTAACCACTACAGAATCAGCAACAGAAGTCACTACAGAGCAGGCAACGGAAACTCCTGTTGAAGCAACTACAGAAGCACCCACAACAGAACCGCCGACAGATGCTCCGCCTGTTGTTTCGAACGTACAGTTCAGTATGGATATGCTGAAAAATAATGCGGACGGAGTTATTTCGTCTCTCGGCAGTCCGACTGATATACAGTCAGCACAAGGCTGTCTCTCAAATGGTGCAGACCAGAAAATATATGTGTATGAAGGACTTACAGTAAAATGCTATGTCATGGACGGAACAGAATATATATACGAAATTGACATAATAAGCGGAAATTATTCTTTATCATCAGGAATAACTGTAGGAAGTTCAAAGGCTGATGTTGAAGCAGTTCACGGAACATGTGAGGAAAGCGGACAGTATCTCACATACTATAACGACAATGATACTCTTGAAAAGTCAATTGATTTTCAGATAACAGACGATATTGTGCAGAGTATTGTATTATATACAGCAGTTTAAGGAGTTAAAATGGTTTTCAGCAGTCCAATGTTTCTGTTTGCCTTTCTGACAACAGTATACATTATTTATCGCATAATACCGTCAATAGCTGTAAAAAATATGATTCTGCTGTTTTTCAGCATTGCATTTTATACATACGGTGAGCCGAAAGCACTTATCCTGATGATTATTTCAATAGTAATGAACTATTGTTTTGGTCTTGCAATGAAAAGCGGAAACAAGTATAGAAAACCTGTGCTTTCCGTTTCAGTCGTGGCAAATCTGCTTATGCTTGGTATATTCAAATATGCAGGATTCGGGGCTGAAATGCTGAATAAACTGCCGTTTTTGAGTTTAGGCATACCAAATATAAGACTGCCCATAGGAATATCATTCTACACATTTCAGGCTATGTCATATGTTATTGATGCTTACAAGAATCCGAAATATATACAGAAAAGCCCATTTAAGCTTGCATTGTATATCACATTTTTCCCACAGCTTGTTGCAGGTCCTATTGTCAAATATTATGACTTTGCAAATCAGATTGAAAACAGGACACACACTCCCCGACAGACTGCAAAAGGTATAAGACGTTTTATTATCGGACTTTCAAAAAAGCTGTTTATTGCGAATACTATGGCATTTTCAGCAGACTATATATATGCACTTGATACAGCTAATTTGTCGATACCGCTTGCATGGCTTGGTGCATTGTCATATCTGTTTCAGATTTACTTTGATTTCAGCGGTTACAGTGATATGGCTATCGGACTTGGTGCAATGTTTGGATTCAGATTCAAGGAGAACTTCAATTATCCGTATATTTCGCAGAGTATGCAGGATTTCTGGCGACGCTGGCACATCTCCGTCTCAACATGGTTTAAAGAATACCTGTATATTCCGCTTGGCGGAAACCGCAAAGGCAAAGTCCGCACGGCTGTAAACAAGCTGATTGTATTTTTTTGTACAGGATTATGGCACGGTGCAAGTCTGAACTTTATAGTATGGGGATTGATAAACGGTTTGTTTATGATGCTTGAATCATACAGAGTAATAAAAGCGGAAAAATGGCTGAAACCGTTCAGGCATATATATACCATGCTTGTAACTACTCTTGCATTTGTATTTTTCAGGGCTGACGACTTACCAACAGCGTGCAGATTTATAGCACATATGTTCGTACTATCAGGCGATTCAGTGCAGAATGCAATGTTCATAATGCAGTTGTCACCGCTGTATATTATAATGTTCGTGCTTGCGGTAGTATTTTCAATGCCTGTCACGCAGAAAATCAGGGACAAGGCAAATGAAAGAAAATCCGTGCAGACATACGAAGTATGCAGTTATACAATATCGCTTGTACTCTTGATTCTCTGTATATTCACACTTTCGTCATCTTCATATAACCCTTTCATATATTTCAGGTTTTAAGGGGGAATTTGCCATGAAAAAACAGTTTTTCCTAAAATTATACAGTGCATTATTTATCGGAATATGTGCAGTTCCCCTTGTATGTATGCCATTTGTAAAGTCTGATTCGTCAGCAGAAAAAAAGACACCTGTAAAATTTCCGTCCGTAATGACGGAGGACAACAAAATAAACTTTGAGTATTTCAACCAGCTTGATAAATGGTTTTCGGAAAACTTTGCATTTCGTCAGCAGTTTGTAAATGCGGACAGCAGAATCAGAACATCATTGACAAAAACTTCCCCGAATCACGACGTTATACAAGGCAAAGACGGCTGGCTGTATTACGGTGAAACAACAGACGACTATCTTAATATAAATACTCTAAGTCAGCGTGAGATAAACAATATAGCGCATAATCTCAGCATGATTGACGAATACTGTAAAGAGAACGACGCAGAATTTATATTTTTCTCCGCACCTGATAAAAATTCAGTTTATCCCGAAAATATGCCATTCAACTACGTTCCCTCCGACAACAAAAATAACTACACACTTCTCTCGGAGAAACTTGCAGACGAAAGCTTTTATCTTGACATGAAAACTGCACTCCTTGAAACAGATTCAAGTATACCGCTTTATCACAAAACCGATACCCACTGGAATAATCTTGGTGCTTATGCGGGTCATATTGCAGTAATGAACAGACTTGGCTTGACTCCGTGCAGTATAACAGGTGGCTGGTATACGAAAAATAATCATCTTGGCGACCTTGCAGAAATGATTTATCCGACGGAAAAGGCGAAAGACACACAAGTCTATAATGACTATGCATTCAGCTACACATATCAGGGCTTATTCCGTGGACTTATGGATATAACAATCAACACCACAAACGAAAATGCAGAAGGTAATCTGCTTATGTTCCGTGATTCATTCGGCTCGGCAATACTGCAATATATGGCTGAAAGCTTTAACAGTGCTGAATTTTCGAGAGTAGTTCCATATCGTATAAACAATATCGAAAATAAGACAGTTGTACTTGAAATAGTCGAGCGTAATCTTGGAAATCTGCAAAAATATGCACCTGTTATGCCTGCTCCTGTTGATGATATAAGCGGACTTTTCACCGAAATTTATTCAGATAATGATGAAATAATTGAAACAGAGGAATCAGGCTTATTCATGCACATTTACGGCTTGCTTCCAGAGAAATATTTTTCAGGTGATGAACATACTATCTATATTGAGGCTGACGGAATATGCTATAAAGCATTCAACTGCTTTGAAGATGAACTTCTAAAGCGTGAGGGCGAACATAATGGAAACGGCTTTTCCCTTTATGTTCCAAAAGATACAAATATTGACAATATAAAAGTGACGGTTGTAAACTCCGACGGAAAAACCGTTGCTTCACATTAAATATGATTAGAGGTAACAAAACTTATGAAATATTATAAAATAATATCGCTTGTTTCTGCACTTTGCTTAATGACACTTCCTGCAAATTTCAGTGCCTATGCTGATGATGCAGTAAAGCAGACACCTGTATATACAGAATTTGACGAAAACGAAGTAAACGGCACTGTAACTGTAAACATTCCTGAAAATGTAACAGCGCATATAACAATAGATTTTGATTCACCCGAAGTTACAAACGAACCCTATTATATTGCTGATGTTGACGGCGGAAACTTATATTCCTTTGATATTGAGGGCAGAGACAACATTGAATCGGACTACAGATACTACAATATCAGCATATCATTGACAGGCGGTGAATATGGTTTTACGTCCGAACCGTTCATGGACAGAATAAATGTTCTTGATGTAAATGACAATCCCGACAAATTCACGGAATATGTCTATAATTTTACTGTAGATGACAAAACAACAGATTCCGACTGGGAAATAATTTCAGAAAGAGGTTCGGAAAAAGATATTGCTGTACATCTTGACGGAATAATGCTCGGTGATATTAATAATGACGGAATTGTTGATGCAAATGATTCCTCAATTGTCCTTGCTGAATATGCAGTTCTTTCAACTGGCGAGGAGTCCACTTTTACTCAGAGAGAACAGCAGAAAGCAGATGTAACAATGGATTCTGCCATTGATGCAAATGATGCTTCAAAGATACTTGCTTACTACTCTGCAAATTCAACAGGCGGTAATGCTTCATGGGATAATGTATAAGGTGGTGACTGAATGAATTTACACGGATTCACAATAACAAGTCGAAAAAATATCGGTGATGCAGAGTTTATAGAGATGTGCCACGACAAAACAGGCGCAAAACTTGCATGGCTTGACAACAAGGACGAAAACAAGCTTTTTTCAATCTCATTCAGGACAGTCCCCGAAGACGATACTGGCGTATTTCATATACTTGAACACTCTGTTCTTGGCGGTTCTGAAAATTATCCTGTAAAAGAGCCTTTTCTCTATCTGCTCAAAAGTTCGATGAATACTTTTCTCAATGCCATGACTTTCCCCGACAAGACAATGTTTCCTGTTTCAAGCCGAAACAATGCCGACTTCATGAATCTTACAAGGGTTTATCTTGATGCAGTTTTTAAGCCGTCAATCTATACAAATCCCTGCATTTTTTATCAAGAGGGACATCATATTGAATACCGTTCGGACGGTGATACTCCTGCATATAAGGGAGTTGTGTTCAACGAGATGAAAGGTGTTGTATCGGCAGTTGATGAGCGTATAGAATCGAAGCTGATGCAGATGCTTTTCCCTGAAAGCTGTTATAGATTTGAATACGGCGGACTTCCTCAGGCTATACCTAATCTGACTTACCAGCAGTTCATTGATACGCACAAGCGTTTCTATCACCCGACAAACTCATATATATGGCTTGACGGTGATATTGATATTGAGGCAACACTTGAACTGATTGACAGCTATCTTTCTGAATACGATAAAAGCGAGTGGACTCCTGAAATTCCAGTGCAAGTTCCTGTCGACTTTGCAGAGGAAACGGAGTATTATGAAATATCACCCGAAGAATCAGCAGAAGAAAATGCTCATCTTGCAATCGGAAAAATACTTGCATCATGGAACGACTGTGAAAAAGTATATGCTTATCTCATACTATGTACAGCATTGGCAGGCTCAAATGATTCACCGCTCAAGCGTACATTGCTTGATACGGGACTTTGCCTTGATGTTGAGATGTCATTGTCCGACGGTATTTTTCAGCCGTTCGGAATGTTGAAGATAGATAATATTGATTCTGAAAACAGCCGTAAAATTCTTTCAGACTTAAAAGACATTGTGAAGAACATAGTTGCCAACGGTATCGGAAATGATGTTCTCTTGTCGGCAATAAACAGGGCGGAATTTATTTTCAGGGAATCAGAAGAACCGCAGGGACTTACACGCTGTATAGATGCAATGTCATCATGGCTTTACGGCGGTGAACCGTTGCTTTATGTGGATTGCGGAGACGTTTTTGACAAACTTAGGGTAAAAGTTGCTGACGGATATTTTGAAAAACTTCTTGCGGAGTGGCTTCTTGACGACAGCGGAACAGCTGTTCTTTATATGCTCCCCTCACACACTTATGGCGAAGAACTCAAAGAAGCTGAACAGAAAAAACTTGAAAAAGCAGTTGCAGAAGCAGATAAATCAGAACTTATTGAACTTAACAGAAAACTTGATGAATGGCAGAAAAAACCAGATAATGCCGAAGATATTGCAAAAATACCGATACTTTCACTTGATGAAATAAGTGAGAATCCAATCGACTACAAAACAGCTGAATCAGACGAGGACGGTGTAAAAATTCTGCATCACCCTGCAAAAAACAAGGGTATAAGCTGTATCAATCTTTGGTTTGATGTATCGGACGTAAACCGCCACGAACTTGAAATACTTCTGCTTATCAATCAGTTTATTTCAGAACTCCCGACGGAAAAAAGCACAGGTGCTGAACTGAATCAGAGAATAACAGGTATTTTAGGCAACTTTGCAACGGATATATGTGCATTCAGCCGACCTGAATCAACCGAAAAATGCAGGACTTATTTCTGTATCAAATCACGCTTTCTCATTTCAGATACAAAGCAGGCTCTTGAACTTATCAGCGAAATCATAACACAGACAGTCTATGATAATCCTGAACTGCTGAACGAAATTATCAGTCAGAATAAAGAGGAACTACGACAGGATATTATTGCAGACGGTCACCGTTTTGCAATGAGGCGTGCAAGAAGTTCATTGTCAGCTGAATCTGCTGTAAGTGAGATAGTAAACGGCTTTGAATCGTATAGATTTATACGTGAACTTGACGAGGAAAAAATAAAATCTGCAATAGACGAAATAAAAGCACTTTCAAAGCGTATTTTCTGCAAACTCCGTCTTACAGCAGGTATAACATCATCTGAAAAAATATCGCTCTCTCCTGTTATATCCGCACTTCCCGACGGTGATGCGGTTGATTTTACTGAAATGGAATTGTCTGCACTGAATGTGGGTGCGCCGTCAAATCAGGGTATAGTTATACCGTCAGGCGTATCATATTCCAGTGCTGTACTTGATGGAAATAATCAGGACAAAGCCTTGTGGGATTTGCTTTCAACTATCATAACATATGAATATTTATGGAATGAAGTAAGAGTAAAGGGCGGTGCATACGGAACAGGAACAGGAACAAACGCATTAGGTGAAACAGCATTTTATTCATTCCGTGACCCCTCACCCGAAAACAGCATTGAAATATATTCGCAGTCAGCAGAATTTATAAAGTCATATTGTGCGGAAAATCCCGATATTACGCATTATATCATAAGTACGATTGCAAGGGGCGAACCGCTTATATCTGATGCGGAATACGGCACAACGGCTGATATATTCCATTTCAGAGGAATTGACTTTGCAGAGAGAAAGCAAGTCCGCAAGCGTATTCTGTCAATGAAATATGCAGATTTGCTTGATGCTGTGCCGTCTCTTGAAAATATGGGAAATTACTGTATTATCGGAGCAAAAGAAGTCATGGAAGATACAGATAATATTTTTGAGCTATGAAAAAGCGTCATCTCATACCGATTATAATAGTACTTCTGTCGGCACTTCTAACCGTTGCAGGACGACTTTCAAGAGGATTTGCGGATTTCTATGCTGATAATATCTTCCCTGTTATCTCAACTCCGTACGCCTTTATAAGCGGACTTATTCCGGTATCTTCAGGAGAAATCATGATAATAGCAGGAATTATCCTTGTTTTGATTGGCGTACCTGTTGCGGTTATTCTGTTGATATTCGGGAAAAACTTCCGAAAGAAAACTATTGATGTATCGCTTACAGTTTTTCTGTGTGTACTTGCGTTTATATGCGGTACGGAATCGCTGAACTGCTTTACGCTTTATGGCTGTACAAGATTTTCAGAACGTTTTTTCGATTCAAAAGAGCATGACAATGACGAACTCAAACAACTGTACTCAATTCTTATTGACGAATGTAATATGCTTGCTATAGAAGTACCACGGAACGAAAATAACCGTTTCGTACTTGATATTGACTATGTAACGGAATGCAGAAAGGCAATGAAAAAGGCTTCTGAACAATATCCGCAGTTAAAAGGATATTATCCGAAGCCTAAGCCGATTATGTTTTCTTACTTCATGAGCCAGACGGGTACGGCAGGAATGTACTTTCCGTTTTCTATGGAATCAACATACAACAATGACATGATTGACGAAGTTCGTCCGGAGGTCATATGTCACGAATACGCCCATTTAAAAGGCTTTATGCAGGAAGATGAGGCAAATTTTATCTCATTCATTGCAACCTGCGGAAGTGATAATCCGCAAGTAAAATACAGCGGTTATCTTGATGCACTTGAATATGTACATAATCAGATTTACGAAAACAACATAGTATCAGGATATGAGCTTACAGACCGCATTTCGCAGGAAGTAATAAACGACTGGTTCAGGTTTCTCCCCGATAATTATTGGGAAGACAATCAGGACAAGGAAATTATACCCACTGAAACGGTTGATGCCGTCTATGATACTGCATCTGATACAAGCATGAAGATTAACGGTGTTGAGGACGGCAACAAAAGCTACTCAAGAATGGTTAATTTGCTTCTTGACTACTACTTTCAGTCGCAACAGTAGTTTCAGCAGTGGTTTCAGTCGTGACAGTTGTTTCCTGCTCCGTTGTTGTTTCTGCGGTGATGCCTTGAATCATCTTAACTTCGCTGAAATCAATTTTCAGCAGATTATTAGGCATATCAAAAGACTTTATATTGCCGTTTGAATCAAGCATAAGCACATAGTCACCGCCGTCAAGCGAGCCTGCTATCTGAAAGACACCGTCTTTGTCCGAGCCTTTAAGCTCCTCTGAACGTGCATTTGTATCAACAGCTTCAATCATATTGACGAGCATAGCCTTGACAGGAAGTGCGGACTTTGGTACGGAAAAATTCAATCCCTTATAGCTTGCATTGACATTTCCCTGACTGAAAGCAAGATTCACGCCACTCAAAGTATTCGGCGACGAAAATTCAACCTCCCATTCATTCTCACCCATACGCTTTACAGTGCCTTCTGCCGTAAGCTTATCAAGTGTTATTGTCACATCTGAACTGAACGAGGAGTTAAGATTATTCTGTCGGCTTTGAGTTGTCTGAATAGGTGTAGAACACGATGCAAGACATAGTGTTAAAATAAAAGCGGACGAAAAAAGTTTTTTCATAAATAAAAATCTCCTTTGATTATTTTATGCTGACTTTCAACGTCCGTTTTGTTTTTTTAGCTTAATTTATCTTTGAGTATTCTGAAAGCATCAGAAAGACAGTCAATAACATCACGTGGGAGCATACACTCCTGACCGAACTTTTTCATTGCGGCATCACCAGCAAGTCCGTGCATATATACACCGGCACAAACTGCATCATACAGCGGAATATTTTGTGCAACAGCTCCACCTATAATTCCGGAAAGAATATCACCGCTTCCGCCTTTTGCCATACCTGCATTTCCGGTATGATTTGCCGACGTTCTGTAAGGGTCGGCAATAATTGTCCCTGCTCCTTTGAGTACAACTATAATATTGTACTGTTCTGCATATTTTTCAGCAGAAACAATGCGGTTATCGTTTATCATCTTGACATCACATTTCAGCAGACGTGCCATTTCTCCTGCATGAGGAGTTATTACTACATCACATTTTCTGTCTGCGATTATTTCTATATCCTGCGATATGCAGTTAAGAGCATCTGCATCAATAATAACAGGTACTTCTGAATTTGTAAGAACATATCTCACAATCTGCATTGTATCATCAGTTACACCCATGCCAGAGCCGATAACGATTGAATCGGCTTTTTTTATTGCGTCTGCAATAATATTTTCGTTGTATTTCATAAATCCCTGCGAGTCGCTTTCAAGCTGAATGAAAGTAGCTTCGGGAGCAAGTACTGAAACAGTATCAATACACTTTTCAACCGACATGAGACGTACTAATCCCGAACCGATTTTCAATGCACCGAGAACAGCAAATGCAGCTGCTCCCCTCATGGACGAACTGCCCGATATGACAAGAACTGTTCCGAAAGTACCCTTGTGTGCATCACGTTCTCTTTTCGGCGGAAAACCTGCCAGACTGTCTCTTTCAAGCCTGTAATACTCTCTCTTGCCCTCCGTTACATCATATGCTTGTAAAGGTATTCCTATGTCAGCAATTATAATATTTCCACAGAATTTTTTCAGCGGATATTGTGTCATGCCGAATTTAAGACAGCCTAAACAGATTGTTTCGTCCGCCTTGAAAATACCCGTCGGCACTGTACCTTTAGTTGCATCTCCACCGCTTGGAACATCAACAGCTATCTTGTATGCACTTGTACCGAAAGAGAAAATCATCATCAGTTCCCTGTCAAGTTCACCCTTGAAACCCGTACCAAAAACGCCGTCAACAAGAATATCTGCCGAAACGACAGCGTTTCTTATATCATTTATTCTTTTTTCCTCTGAAGCAAAAATTTTTTCAAGTGCAGGGTTATTTTTCTTTGAGATTTCCTCTTTATCCTGCATTGTCATGTAGTCAAAACCTGATGCCCTTATAGCCGTGCTTACGTTCTCACTTCTGTAGCCTGTTACAACTCTTACTTTATCGGGGAGCTGTTCAAAATAACTCTTTGCAAGTTCAGTTTTCGGCGCACCGACAAGATTAACAACAGTAACATTATATCCCCTGTAGACAAGAATATCTGCGCAGGCAAAACAGTCACCGCCATTGTTTCCGTTTCCTGCTAAAAACACAACATTAGTATTTTCAGGCTTTGACTTGTCATTTTCGGTAATCTGCATTATACGTTCTGCAATTTTCGTCCCTGCATTTTGCATAAGCATTTTTTTCGTGACACCTAATTTTTCGGACATATCCTCAACTTTCACCATCTGCCTTGTCGTTACAATTTTCATTCAAGTTCACTCTCCTTTTTCAGTTCGACTCTCAATTTTTTTGGTATAAACTTATTTATATTATCAATCATTCTCTCATTTGGACAGAAAATAAGTCTTGTACTGCCGTATTCCTCATGCTGAAAGTCCGCATAATATTCGTGGGACATTATATTATCGGTCGCATAGACAACTGTCATATCGTCTGTTTCTTCGGGTACGGATAAATCGTATAATCCGAACGCTGTAAACTTGCTCACCTGTATAGAAATCATCTCTTTGCGCCTTGCTTGTGCAATAATCTTGTCAATATCCAATTCACCGTTAGTAAACGTATATTCGTATTCTATCTGTGAATTTTTTTTATTCTTATACGTCAGAATACCCGAAAATACTGCAAGAATAATTCCTAAAAAAGAAAAAAGTCCGCCGTTTCCGATAGTCAGAAATGTTGTCACCAGAAAAAACAGCGTCAGTCCGATTCCTATAACAAGTGAAACAGTTTCCCTTGTCCTGTCACTTTTCGTCAGCTGTCTTTAGACAAGCTGTTCTGCAAAATTATCCATATTTTATACAACTCCGTTTCATAATGATACTAAAATAATAGCACATTTTTTAACAAATGTCAATGCTGTACAATAAAAACTGTTGACATTTTTTTTCAGATGTGATATAATGATACTTATATAAAATACCAGAATATTTTTGAGGTGATA
>CAMWKY010000009.1 GCA_947174965.1 uncultured Ruminococcus sp.
TGCAGGAGTACTTATATGTGGAAATGTAAATTCAGGAAAAACCACTGTTTTGCGTGATTTGTGTCGGCTTATCGGAAATCAGCGGAAAGTCACTCTTGTGGACGAACGGAACGAAATTTCGTATTTTCATAATGGAACAGTCTGCAATGATGTAGGAACATTGACAAATATTCTTGTCGGCTGTAAACGTGCTGACGGAATTATTTCAGCAGTACGTACACTTTCACCCGATTATATTTTTTGTGACGAAATTTCAACTTATGAAGATGCAGAAGCTATAATGTGCGGTATAGGCTGTGGAGTTCGGTTCTGTGCGACAGTCCACGCAGAAAATTATGCTGATTTGTTGAAACGTCCTGTTGCGGAAAAAATTATGGGCGTATTCAGATATGCTGTTTTTCTGAAAGGTTCGGCAAATCCTGGTGAAATTGCTGAAATCAGGAGGATAGAAACATGATTTTGAGAATTATTTCAGCACTTTCTTTTACTGCTATTGGCGGAATAGTAGGATTTTCAATGTCGGACAAGCTGAAAGAATCGTGTAAAATCTGCAATGAAATAGACTACCTTTTTCAGCAGACGGCTTTTCTGATTACATATAAGCAAGATGATGTGTACACAATATGCCATACTCTTAAAATAAATTCGGAACTGAAAAATCTTACATTTCTGAAAAATCTCCCTGATACCTATAAAACAGGCGAAAATTTTCGGGAAATATGGGCAAGTGCAGTTGAATCACAAAAAAATATTTGCAGTGAGGAAAAATCACTTCTTCTTCATTTTGGCTGTATATTGGGAAAAAGTGATGCAGAGGGTCAGGCTGAATCAATTTCCGCTATGCAGAATGAACTGAATCACATAAAAGAAATACACATGGAAAATCTGCTGAAAAAAGGTCGTTTATATAGAAGTGTAGGAGTTCTTTTCGGTATTATGGCAGGAATATTAGTGCTTTAAAGGGGTAAAAACAATGGATATTGATTTGATTTTCAAAATTGCAGGAATCGGAATAATTGTTGCTGTACTTAATCTTGTATTGAAACGTGCGGAGCGTGAGGAGCAAGCCATGATGACGACACTTGCGGGGCTGATAGTTGTTCTTGTGATAATTGTCGAGGAAATAGGCGGACTTTTTGAAACAGTCAAAAGGGTATTCGGCTTATGGTAGACAGATGTATTTCAACAGCAGTTTTCTGTATATGTTCGGCAGTTCTTGCAGTGCTTCTTCGTCAGTATTGCCGTGAGCAGTCCATGATGATTGCACTTGCTGTATGTACGGCTGTTATCGGCGGATTTTTGTCTGTTTTCAGTTCGGTAATAACAGAAGTGAGCAGTATTTTTTCGCAGGCAGGCATATCCGACAGTTACATTGCACTCATTTTCAAGGCGGTATCAATATGCCTTATCACGCAGATAACTTGCGAAATCTGCCGTGACAGCGGAGAATCTGCAATTGCATCAGCTGCGGAAATATGGGGACGTGGTGCTGTAACTGTTATAAGTCTGCCACTTGTAAAAGCACTTCTGGAGCAGATTAATGGAATTTTTTAGGGTGGATTTAATGAAAAAAGCAGTCGTTATTTTTTTTGCAGTCGTTCTTGTTTTTCTTAATATACCACTGTTTTCTGTTTATGCGGAAGACTATGCAGAGCCGTTCAGTGAGGTTACAGAGGAGCTTGACAGTATTTTTGATGAATATGATTTAGGCTTCGGAATAGGCGATATATCGGGGATTTCATTCGGTGAACTTGCTGAACGCCTGAAAAATTCCGTTTTGTCACGTATAAATGCACCGATAAAAATTCTTTGTGCAGTTTTTCTTGTTGTAGTTTTCAGCACACTTATGAAATCGACAGCAAGCGGTGCAATATCAAAAAATTCAGCCGATATTTATAATATGGTGTGTGTTATGACTGCTGTTACTGTAATAATTCCACAGCTTCTCACGGTTTACAGCGAAACACTGAATATTATTGAATTAAGCGGAAGATTCATTCTTGTTTTTGTGCCGATTTTTACGGCAATTTCTGTTGCAAGCGGTGGATTTATTTCTGCCGGAGTTTATCATATAATGATGCTTGGGGCATCGGAATTTATAGTCAGGCTGTCGGAGAGTTATCTTCTGCCGATTTTAAGCGTAACAGCGGCACTTGCTGTAACAGGAAGTGTTTTTCCGAACACTTCTCTTGACAGTCTGGTAAATCTTCTGAAAAAGGCTGTCACATGGGGAATTTCTGTTACAATGTCACTTTTTACAGGCTTTGTAACATTGAAATGCACAATAACTGGAAAAGCAGACGGAGTTACAGCAAAGACTACAAAAATGCTTGTTTCGGGATTTGTGCCGATAGTTGGCGGAGCAGTTTCAGATGCTTATGCAACAGTAAAAGGAAGTCTGGAAGTTGTCAGCGGAACAGTCGGAGCATCAGGAATAATCGCTGTAGCTATGCTTATACTCCCGAAAATTCTTGAACTGTTTGTATATCGTGCTGTTATGTGGACAGGCTCTGCTGTAGCCGATATTTTTTCCGATGATTCAATTTCAAAACTGCTCAAAGGAATTGACAGTGGACTTGCTATAGCACAGAGTATTCTTGTATGTTACGGTGTTATGTTCATACTCTGTTCGGCAATTATTATGAAAACATTTTGAGGTGTCGGATATGGAAAATATCAAATCTGCTGTTATGGCTGTGTGTATTGTATCAGCGGTAAAGTGCATAATCGGGAATATAGCATCTGCATCTAAACTGAAAAATCAGCTTGAAATGATGATGAAACTATTGCTTGCCATTGTTATGATTTCACCTTTTGCAAGCGGTATTTCATCATTTGAACTTCCCGATATTTCGGATTACAGCTTTTCCGCTTACGACTATTCAGACGACATATATTCAGAGGCACTTATAAAGCAATCTGCTGAAAATATAGAATCGGTGCTTATAGGTCAGATTACAGCGTCGGGTATATCTTTTGAAAAAATTAAAGTTGAGGTTAATATTTCGGCAGACTACAGCATATTTATTAATAGGGTGACGGTCACATCAGAGGATTTTGAAGCTGTTGCAGAAATTGTGCGCAACAGTCTCGGAAACGAAACGGAGGTTGTAAATGAACTTGCTTGAAAAATTAAAGGAAAAGAAAGCAACTGTCGTTATGATTCTCGGTGTTGTCGGTTTGCTTCTCATTATGATTTCATCTGTTTTTGCGGACAAGAAGCAATCCGACCCATTGCCGTCCGACAAGTCGTTTTCAGAATCGGCTGACTATAATAATTATCGGCTTGAAACGGAGAAACGGCTTAAGGAATTTCTTGAAAAAATTGAGGGTGCAGGTGATGTTGAAGTTTTTCTTACTGTCGGGAGTAGTGAAAGATATGTTTATGCAGAAGAAGAAAAGAAAGTAAAATCAGATAACAAAACCGAGGAGGAAAATAAATATGTGATATATGGCAGTGAGAAAGAGCCATTAGTTGAAACGGTCAGAACACCGCAGATAACAGGCGCAGTTATAGTCTGTACGGGGGGAGACAGTCCCGCAGTTGAGGAGCGTATTTATAAAGCTGTGTCATCTGCTCTTGGAATATCAACAGGAAAAATATATGTGACTAAAATGAAATGAGGTAATTTTTTATGAAAAAACCAAATGTTATTATCGGAAAAAAACAGATTATAATGACTTGTCTTACACTTATGCTTGCTATTGCGGTATACATAAATTACGCATCTGCACCGCAGATTAGCAAAAAAGGTGATATAATCGAAACGGCTGAAATGGGTGATACTGTAAACTATGGTGAAACAGAATTTGTCGGCAATATCAACGAAAGTGCAGAGCCAGTAAATGCCGGCACTGATTCAGCAGACACGGACTATTTTGCGCAGGCAAGACTTGATAAGATGAATAACCGTGACGAAGCTGTCCAGACTTTGCAGACGATTATCGGAGGTGGCGACCTTACAGAAGATGAACTTGTTATGAATGCACTTGACGCTGTTGAAGTTTCAAAGCTGATTGAAACAGAGGGTACTATTGAATCTCTTGTAAAGGCGCAGGGTTTTGATGACTGCGTTGCATATCTTGACGGTGAAACAGCAAAGGTTGTAATCAAGACAAATGGGCTTGACAAGGCGCAGGCAGCATCTATAAAAGACATTATTTTGACCGAAGCAAAAGTTTCAGCAGAAAATATAAGAATTTTTGAGGTAAAGTAGTTGAAAAATATTTATATTTTTGGTATAATATAAAAATAGGGATATAATGTATATTCTGTTAAAATATTATACCTGAATCTTCGGCAAAATGGAGGTTGAAAAATGGACGATGTAAAGAAAACTATTTCAGGCAACATTAAAATATCAGAGGACGTTATTATGACTGTCGCAAAGCTTGCTGCAACTGATGTTAAAGGTGTAGCAGGTCTTTGCGGTGAAATCAATAAAATGAGTAAGCTAAGAAATAACGGTGCTGTCATAATATCCACGATAGATGATGTTGTAGCAATTGATGTGAAAATAAAGGTAAAAAGCGGTGTGAATGTTACTTCTGTAGCACAGGAAGTACAGACTGCTGTAAAAGATAATGTTCAGTCTATGACAGGTGTTGCTGTTGCAAGAGTGAATGTTGTTGTAGGTGGAGTAGTTTTTAATTAAAAAAAGACAGGAGAGGAAAAAATGTCAAGAATTGAAATAAGAGACAGTGCATTCAAGCTGATTTTTGAACAGCTTCTAAGAAATGAGGACATTCAGGAACTTTATGAAGTTGAGGAGGAAGTTGATGAAATCAAGCTTAATGACGAAGTAAGGAAAATGGTTGACGGTACGCTTGAACATTCAGCAGAACTTGATGAGATTATCACAAAATACAGCAAGTCAAGAAAGCTTTCAAGAATATCAAAGATAAACCATGCAATTTTAAGAATTGCACTTTATGAGTGCCTTTATGACGAGAAAACCCCTGATAATGCAGCAATAAGTGAAGCTGTAAACCTTGCGAACACTTACAGCTATAAGGAAGATGCTAACTTTATCAACGGATTGCTTGGCGCATTCTATCGTGACCGCCATAAAAGTGAGGGTGAAAATGCCTGAATTTCTTGGAGTTGATACAAGCAATTACACAACGTCAGTGGCAGTGTATTTCAGTGACGAAAATAAGATAGTGCATTGCAAAAAGTTACTTCCTGTTAAAGAGGGAGGACGTGGCTTGCGACAGAGTGACGCAGTTTTTCACCATACAAAACAGCTACCCGAAGTTGTCAATGAACTTATTGATAAGACAGGCAGACTTGATTTTTCAGCAATTTCAGCATCAATACGTCCACGAAATGCAGACGGCTCATATATGCCATGCTTTTTGTGCGGAAGTGAATTTGCAGAGTTATATTCGGCATTGCAGGGTATTCCCATGTATGCAACGTCTCACCAGACAGGGCATATTCTGTCTGCACTATATTCAGCGGACAGGCTTGACTATATAAATCAGCCGTTTATTGCATTTCATGTAAGCGGAGGTACAACGGACTGTTTATTGTGCCAGCCTGATAAGAGGAATATTTTGAATATATCTGAAATAGGTACATCTCTTGATTTGCACGCAGGACAGGCAGTTGACCGTGTGGGTCTTATGCTTGGACTGAAATTTCCGTGCGGTATTGAACTGGAAAAACTTGCCAATAATGCAAGTAAGAAGTTTAAAGTCAAGTCCGTTCTGAAAAACGGTTCATGCTGTCTGTCGGGAGTTGAAAACAAGTGTAAATCCATGCTTGAAAGCGGTGAAACGGCTGAAAATACAGCGTTATACTGTCTTGATTTTATAGCGGAAACTGTCATATCAATGACGGATTATGCAGTGGATAAATACGGAAATCTTCCGCTTGTGTTTGCAGGTGGTGTAATGGCAGATAAGCTGATAAGAGATAAAATTATTTCCCAATATAAAGAAGCATCATTTGCAGAGCCTAAATTTTCATGCGATAATGCGGCAGGAGTTGCAATATATGCTTATCTTAAATATGCGGAGGCGGACAGATGCAGATAATTACAGTAACACAGATAAACAAATATATCAGTTCTATAGTAAAAGGCGACAATAATCTGAAAAATGTTCTTATCAGGGGTGAAATCTCAAACTATGTGCATCATAAAAGCGGTCACAGGTATTTTTCGCTTAAAGACAGTACAACCGCAATAAAGGCGGTAATGTTTGCAGGAAATGCAAATCGTCTTAAAATCTCTTTGAAAGACGGTATATCTGTTATAGTTGCCGGAAGTATTGTGGTATATGAGCGAGACGGCGTTTATCAGATTAATGTGACAGATGTTATTCCCGAAGGTGTCGGCGATGAGAGTACAGGACTTGAACAGCTCAAAAGAAAGCTTGAATCAGAGGGTATATTTGCGCAGGAGCATAAAAAAAGTATACCATATATGCCGAAAAAAATAGGCGTGGTTACTTCTCTTACAGGTGCAGCGATACGTGATATTATAAATGTCCTTACAAGACGTTATCCTCTTTGTGAACTTTATGCCGTAAATACTTTAGTACAGGGGGAAAACGCTCCTGAATCAATATGCAAAGGTATTACAAAGGCTGAAACAGCTGATTGTGATGTTATAATTGTTGGCAGAGGCGGTGGCTCATCGGAGGATTTGAGTGCATTTAATGTTGAATCAGTTGTAAGAGCAATTTATAACTGCAAAGTACCCATTATTTCAGCAGTTGGTCATGAAATTGATTTCACTCTTTCAGATTTTGTGGCTGATATGCGTGCGCCCACACCGTCTGCGGCTGCGGAACTTGTTGCAGTTGATATACAGCAGATAAGAGGTAATATAAATGCTCTTGAAAACCGCATGAAATATGTGATGTCAGGTATTATTGAAAGAAAAAGCAGTTCGCTTTCTGTACTTGATACACATCTTAATGCTCAATCTCCTGAAAACAGGCTAAGACTTATGGAAGAAAAGCTTGATAGTATGGATAAAATGGCAGAATCAGCAATAAACTGCTGTATTGACAAAGCAGAATCTAAGTTCAGAGAAAAAACAGGAAGACTTGAAAGTCTAAGTCCACTGAAAGTGATGTCAAGGGGTTACTCTCTTGTCTACAATGGCAAATCTCTTGTAAGAAATTCAGGGGATTTGACAGAGGGCGATACTTTGATTATCAGATTTGACAAAGGCAGTGCAGAAGCAGAAGTAAAAAAGATAAGGTGAGTTATTATGAATGAAAAAGAAACTTTTGAAGAATCAATGAAAAAGCTTGATGCTATAGTAAAGGAGCTTGAAAACGGTGACATTCCGCTTGAAAAGGCAGTGGAATTATACAGCGAGGGCGTAAAGCTTTCTGCTGTATGCAGAAAATATATTGATGAAGCAAAAATAAAAATTACGGAGGTTCAATAATTATGAGTAGTTTTAGTGAAAAAATGGCAGAGTATGTTGAATATGCAGAAAGTGAACTCAAAAAATATAACAACTATGCAGAGGAAAACAAAGCGCAGGTTAAGCTTATTGATGCTATGAATTATTCCCTTGAAGCAGGAGGAAAGCGCATAAGACCTGTTCTTGTCTTTGCATTTTGTGAAGCTCTCGGCGCAAAAAAAGAGATTGCATCTGCTCCTGCTTGTGCAATTGAAATGGAACACACGTTCTCACTTATCCATGATGACCTTCCTGCAATGGATAATGATGATTTCCGCAGAGGGAAGCCCTCTTGTCATAAGGAATTTGGTGAAGCTATAGCAATTCTTGCAGGTGACGCACTTTCTGTACTTCCGTTTGAAATTATTGCTGACGCTCCCGAACTTACACCAGAACAGAAAGTTATGATTATATCAGTTCTCGCAAATTCTGTCGGCAGAGATGGTATGATTGGCGGTCAGGTTATTGATATGGAAAATGAAAGCCGTACAGATATTGACGAAGAAAATTTAAGAAATATGTACCGCTGTAAAACAGGACAGCTTCTTGCTGTTTCGTGTGTTATGGGTGCAATATGTGCAGATGCTTCAAATGAAACTATGAGGGCTGCTGCTGAATACGGTTTCAGACTTGGATTTGCTTTTCAGGTTATTGATGATATTCTTGATGTTACAAGCACAACGGAAGTACTCGGAAAGCCTGTCGGAAGTGACGAAAAACAGCATAAAACTACTTTTGTAACATTATATGGAATTGAAAAGGCAAAAGAACTTGCAGACGAAGCAACATCACAGGCTATTGAATGGCTTGGAGCTATTGATAATAATGAATTTCTCGTTGAACTTACAGAGGTTCTTTTAAGACGTATAAAATAAACAAGGAGTGCGGAAAAATTCGCTTTATATAGAAAATGAATAAATATTTAGAGAATGGAAACAGAGTTTCACTTTCAGAACTTAATCTTCCAGAGGATTTGAAAAAACTTTCTGTAAATCAATGCAGATATATCTGTAATGAAATAAGAGGGATTCTTATAAATACTGTTTCAAAAACAGGCGGACATCTTTCGTCAAATCTCGGGGTTGTTGAGCTTACTCTTGCTATACACCGCACTTTTAATTCGCCGGAAGATAAAATTGTGTGGGACGTTGGTCATCAGGCTTATGTGCATAAAATTCTTACAGGCAGGGCGGATAAGTTCAGAACATTGCGTAAAGAGAACGGTATTTCGGGATTTCCGAAGCCGAGCGAGTCAAATCATGATATATTTATTTCAGGTCACAGCAGTACGTCTCTTTCTGTTGCCTGCGGAATTTCTGAAGCTATGCGCATACAGGGCAAAGACAATTATACTGTTGCTGTTATCGGTGACGGCGCAATGACGGGCGGTATGGTTTATGAGGCAATGAATAACTGTTCCTACAACAAAAGCAATATGATTGTAATTCTTAATGATAATAATATGTCAATCTCAAAAAGTGTCGGCTCGCTTGAAAAATATCTTACAACATTGAGAAATTCTGAAAAATATATTGATACAAAAAGAAAAGTTGAAAAAAATCTCAATCAGATTCCAGTTGTCGGAAACAAAGTTGCAAAAGGTGTGAAACAAGTAAAAGATGCAATGAAATCAACCATACTGGAACGCAATTTATTTGAAGATATGGGATTTATCTATCTTGGACCAGTTGACGGTCACAATATAAAAGACATTGAGCAGGCTTTGCGACTTGCAAAATCATTTCACAAGCCTGTATTTGTCCATGTCAAGACAGTCAAGGGCAAGGGCTATCTTCCTGCGGAAAAAAATCCCGGAGAATATCACGGTATTTCAAAATTTGATATTGTAACAGGCAATCCTGAAGTATCATCAGGGGACAGTTATTCTGCGGTTTTCGGGAAAGAACTTGTCAGCTTTGCCGAAAAGGATGAGCGTATATGTGCAATCACGGCTGCTATGAAATATGGTACTGGTTTGCAGTATTTCGGCAGAAAAATTCCAGAGCGTCTTTATGATGTCGGAATTGCCGAACAGCACGCCGTAACTTTTGCGGGCGGACTTGCTTCAATGGGTCAGATACCTGTATTTGCTGTATACTCAACATTTCTGCAAAGAGCTTATGACCAGCTTTTACATGATATTGCAATCGGAGGACTTCACCTTGTACTTGGTATAGACAGAGCAGGAATTGTCGGTGAGGACGGCGAAACGCATCAGGGAATGTTTGATGTGCCTATGCTTACATCAATCCCGAATACTGTTATATATTCACCGTCAAGCTATGATGAACTAAGACTTTGCCTGAAAAAAGCTATATACAGTGAAAAAGGTCTTGTTGCCGTGAGATACCCACGAGGTTCAGAGGAAGTGAGTTTCAACAGAAGTTTTATAAGTCTTGACAGTATTTTTATAAAGAATCAGAACAGTGATACACTTATAATTTCATATGGCAGAATTTTTAACGAAGCATATAAGGCACAAAGTCTGTTGCTCGCAGACGGTATAAACTGTGATTTGCTGAAAATGACAAAAATTTTTCCGATACCAAATAAACTCATAAATGAAATAAAGGCATATAAGAGAGTTATTTTCTTTGAGGAATCAACAGACAACGGCAGTATTTCCGAAAAAGTAGGCTGTATGCTTATGGAATCGGGCTACAGAGGAGATTACAGCCGTGTATCTGCAAAAGGATTTATAAAGCAATCATCTGTTAAGTCGGCACTTGAAAAATATGGTTTCAGCTGTACCGAAATGGCTGACTATATCTGCATAAGGAGCATGGAAAATGGCAAGACTTGATGCAGAACTTGTTGCAAGAGGTATTGCAAGGAGCAGGGAACGTGCAAAAGAGATGATAAAATCAGGCGCAGTTACAGTCAATGGAGCAACAGCAAAAAAAGCATCTGATGATGTTTCAGTTGATGATGATATAAAGTCATCAGAGCAAGAAAACTATGTCGGACGTGGTGCGCTGAAACTTGAAAAGGCTTTCAATGAGTTCGGGCTTGACTTTATGGGAAAAATATGTCTTGATATAGGTGCATCAACAGGCGGTTTCACTGAATTTATGCTGAATCACGGTGCAGAAAAGGTATATGCTGTTGATGTCGGACATGGACAGCTTGCGGATATTCTGAAAGCTGATAAGCGTGTAGTAAATATGGAAAACACTGACATAAGAGAAGTAACTATTGACGATTTAGGCGGTGCTGTTGATTTTGTGTGTGCTGATGTTTCGTTTATTTCTTTGACTAAAATTATGCTGAAAATACATGAACTTCTCAACGGAAACGGTCTTGCATCTGTACTTATAAAGCCACAATTTGAGGCTGGAAAAAAAGATATTGGCAAAAAAGGTGTTGTAAAGGACAGAAAAGTGCATGAGCGTGTACTGCATGAAACTGACAGTGTTTTTCGTCTGGTTGGATTCTGTCCTCTTGATTATACGTTTTCACCCATAAAAGGAGGAAACGGCAATATTGAATATCTTGTTAAATTAAAAAAATCAACTGAAAATACATCTTTATATGATTTCAGAAAACTTGTTGATGAAGCTTTTGGAAGTTTATAGGAGTGATAAATAAATGAAAGCTGTGTTATACCCGAATTTTCAGAAAAAAAACGCTCTTAGCTGTGCAAGAGATGTCTGTGATGTGCTTGATAAGTGTGGAATACAAGTAAGTGTGAGTGAGGAGTATATAAAAGAGTTCGGGGATAAAAACTTTGTTTTGTTTGAGGATATTGACAAGGCTGTAAAAAATTCTGATATAGTCGTTGCAATCGGCGGAGACGGTACAATTCTACGCTGTGCAAAATTTCTTATCGGAACAGACGCAAAACTTCTTGGTATAAATACAGGTACTCTTGGATTTATGGCAGGACTTGAAGCAGACCAGCTTGACAGGCTTAAACAACTTAAAACAGGTGAGTTTGAAATTTCTGAACGTATGACAATTGATGTTGTTATTCATGAAAAAGAACGTAATATCGTGCTTACGGCATTGAATGAGGTTTCCGCACGTTCAGGAAGTTTCAGAATAAGCGATTTTGAGGTATATTCCGACGGCTACCTTGTGGGAAAATACCGTGCCGACGGTGTACTGTTCAGTACTCCGTCCGGCTCGACCGCTTATGCACTTTCGGCAGGCGGTCCGATTGTTGAGCCTGATTTGGAGTGCATTGAGATGACTTTAATCTGTCCTCATTCGCTTTTTTCAAGGGCAACTCTTTTTTCTGCTCAACGCAGACTGAAACTGACTGACCGTACAGCAGGTGATGACTCAATAGTTATAAGTGTTGACGGTGATGTAAATAAGCGGATTGGTGAGAATGAGTCTATAGAAATAATGCGTGGCAGGAATAATCTTAAATTTGTTAATTTAATAGGCAACTCATTCCATGAATCATTGTGCAGAAAAATGTGTAAGCCCATAAAATAGCAAGGTGAGTATATATGAAAAATCAGAGACATGAGGCGATACTTGAAATTATAGCGGAAAATGCTGTTGCAACGCAGGAGAGACTTATTGAAATGCTTGCAGAAAGAGGTATAAGCACAACGCAGGCAACACTTTCCCGTGATATTCAACAGCTTTCTCTTGTGAAACAGCGTGATGAAAAAGGCATTTACAGATATACAATGCCTGCTGTTGCGATTGCTGAAAAAAGTATTTTTGAGGAGGCTGTTATTTCTGTCGATTATGCTATGAATATAATTGTACTGAAATGCCGTTCAGGTATGGCACAAGGTACTTGTGTAGCAATAGATTCTGTTCGTCATGACGGAATAGTCGGGACTATTGCGGGAGATGATACTATTTTTATTGTTGCAAGAAGTGAAACAGATGCAAAAAAACTTGCAAAGAAATTTAAAAATGATATTTTCAGCGGAAAGCAGGGAATTATTTAGTGTTAAAAGAGATTTATATTAAAAATCTTGCGGTTATAAAAGAAGCTGTTATACCGCTTACAGATAAATTAAATATTTTTACAGGTGAAACAGGTGCAGGAAAATCAATTCTCATAAATGGAATAAATGCAGTACTCGGACAGAGATGCAGTAAAGATATAGTCCGTACAGGCTGTGATAAGGCAATAATAACAGCTCTCTTTGTAAATCTTTCAGCGGAAGTTACTGCAAAACTTGATGAACTCGGTATTGAGCATGAGAATGACGAAATAACAGTAACACGTGAAATAAGTGCTGACGGCAGAAGTGTTGCAAGGATAAACGGCAGAACATCTTCCGCTTCTTTACTTAAAGAAACAGGCTGTCTCATGATAAATATTCATGGTCAGCACGATAATCAGATTCTCATGGATAGCGAAAAACATCTTGATATACTTGACGGATTCGGCGGAGACAGTACACTTCTTGATGATTACAGAGTTACTTTCCGTGAATTGCAGAATACGGCGAGAAAACTTGGTGAACTGAAAAAACTTGAGAAAAACAAGATTGAACGTTCACGCTATCTGAATGAAATTATTGAGGACATAGGCGGTCTTGACTTAGAACCTGATGAAGATACTGAACTTGAACAGGAATATAATATTGCAAGAAATTCCGAAAATATGATAATAGCAGTAAAAAATGCTATATCGGCTATAATCGGTGAGGAGACGGCAAATGACATGATTGCAGATGCAGGGGGTGAAATATCTGCATTTACAGATGATTCGTCTGAACTTGCGTTATTATCAGAACGACTTTCAGCGGTTGAGATTGAACTTTCCGATATTGCTTCGGAACTTGAAAAAGTTGCAGACAAAGCAGAACTTGACGGACAGCGACTTGAATACCTGAAAGAACGTATAAGCACAATAAACAAGCTGAAACGGAAATATAATGCCGATTGCAATGAACTTGTGAAAATGTATGATGATGCCTGCAATGAGATAAGTAAGATTGAAGTAAGCGACAGTGAAATAAAAGTACTCACTGAAAAGCGTGAAATACTTCTGCATAAGGTTACAGAGCAGGCAAAGGCTCTTTTTGATTACCGTGAAGAAACTGCTGAAAAATTCGTGAAACGTGTTACAGAGGAACTTGAATTTCTCAATATGTCGGGTGTTATTATAGCAGTACGGCACGAAAAAGGCAAGCTGACTGTAAACGGCATGGACACGGTGGAATTTCTTATATCTGCAAATAAAGGTGAAGAACCGAAACCGATTTCAAAGATTGCATCAGGCGGTGAACTTTCAAGAATCATGCTTGCTCTGAAAAGTGTAATTGCGAACAAGGACAGCATAGATACCATGATTTTTGATGAGATTGATACAGGTGTAAGCGGAAAGGCTGCACAGAAAATCGGAATAAAACTGCGTGAAATCAGCAGGAAACGACAGGTTATATGCGTCACTCACTTGTCGCAGATTGCAGTTATGGCTGATAATCACCTTATGATTGAGAAAAAAGTCATCAACGACCGCACGGAAACAAGCGTCACACAGCTTGATTTCAGCGGACGTACAGCGGAAATAGCACGTATTATGGGCGGTGAGAATCCAAGCAGTCTGATGATTAAAACGGCAGAGGAAGAATTAAGAAAGGCAGAGAGTATATGAAAATTTATTCGACACGTCATGGGCAGACAAACTATAATAAACAGGAACTTATTTTAGGTGTCACCAATGTTCAGCTGAATGACACAGGCGTTTCACAGGCACGTCAGCTTGCGGACGAGATAGAGAAAATCGGTGATATTGATTTTATTGTTGCCTCACCTATGTACCGTGCAAGTCACACAGCATTGATTATTTCGGAGAAATGCGGACTTAAATTTGTTATAGATGACAGGCTTAGGGAGTGGGATTATGGCGAATATGAGGGAAAATCACGCTTTACAGAGAATTTTCCTGAAGATAAGCGGGAATTTGCCGTGAAAATGGGAAAAACAGGCGAATCAGTTTTGCAGGTTGCACATAGAGTATATTCTTTTCTTGATGAAATAATCGAAAAATACAGTGATAAAAATATTTTGCTTGTAAGTCACGGCGGAATATGTCGTATTATTGAAACATATTTTCATGATATGTCTACAGAAAAATATAGCAACTGGTTTATGGGAAACTGTCAGCTTATTGAATATGAGGTGACAAAATGAGAATTGGTGTTGATTATTATCCTGAACAGTGGGATAAATCAATGTGGCAAAAAGATGCAGAGTTAATGGCACGGACAGGCGTAAAAGTTGTGCGTATGGGTGAATTTTCGTGGGCAAGAATTGAATCTGAAGACGGCAGATTTGATTTTTCATGGCTTGATGAAGTTATCAGCATATTTGCAAAGCACATGATAAAAGTCGTTCTTGGACTGCCTACGAATTGTCCGCCGTTGTGGCTTTATGAAAAGTACCCACAGATAATCAGAACAGGCATGGACGGAAACAAAGTTCAACTCGGAATACGCAGTCACAGATGTTTGAACTCACCTATATTCAGAGCATATGCAAAAAGAATGGCTGATGCTATGGTAAGTCACTTTACTATGAATCTTACTGTTATAGCATGGCAGATTGATAATGAACTGCGTGCAAATATGTGTGCTTGTGATGTGTGTCGAAACAGATTCCGTGAGTGGCTTGTTGAAAAATACGACGATTTGAACGGTATAAACGAAGCTTTCGGCAATGTTGTATGGGGAGGAGAATACAGCAGTATATCGCAGATTCAGCCCCCTTCTGATTATCCTGACGCATGGCAGAATCCGTCTTTGTGTCTTGAATGGTATCGCTTCACATCTTTCAGTACAGCGGATTTTGCAAATGATATGATGTGTGTTGTAAAAAAACACTGCCCTAAAATTCCCGTGACAACAAATGCAGGCTTTACTGAATATACTCCCGATTTCTATAAGTTATTTGATATGCTTGATTTTGTTTCATATAATAATTATCCTCCGGTAAAAATATATGATTATGCTGATTATTATTATTCCCACGCTTTTCATCTTGATTTGATGCGTGGACTGAAAGAACAGCATTTCTGGGTTATGGAACAGCTTAGCGGTATAACAGGTGGTTGGACTCCTATGTCATCAGGTCTGAAAGCAGGAATGCTTATGGGATATTCTTTGCAGGCTATTATACATGGAGCTGATACGGTCATGCACTTCCGCTGGCGGACAGCTCTTAAAGGTGCGGAACAGTTCAATCATGGAATACTTGACCATAGCAATATACCAAACAGACGCTTTTTTGAGTTCTCTGAACTCTGTAAAAAGGCGGAGCAGATTAGTGTGCTGGACAATACGGTTATTCTGTCGGATATAGCTATACTCTATTCTCCCGAATCAGAAAAAGCACTTGAATTTCAACCACAGACTGAAAATTTCAGTTATATAAATCAGCTTAAAGCTTTTCACTCTGCTTTTACACGTTTCGGGGCAAATGTTGATGTTGTTGCACCTGATACGGATTTGACAAGATATAAAATTGTTGTTGCACCGTCACTTTTCATAATCAACAAGAAAGAAACTGAAAATATATACCGCTATGTCATAAATGGCGGTACACTTGTACTCACAACAAGAAGCGGAGTAAAAGACAGCAATAATAACTGTATCATGGAAGCCCTGCCGACTGTTTACAAGGAACTTATCGGAGCAGAAGTGTATGAATATAATCCAATCGGAAATGACGTATGTGCAATAAAGGATTTTGCAGATAATGAGTTTATATGCAGTCAATGGTGCGATAATATGAAGCTTACAACAGCAAAGGCTTATGCTGAATATGTCAGCGATGAATACTATTCTATGCCAGCAATAACCCTCAACAAATACTGCAATGGCTTTGCGTATTATATCGGCACAATATGCAGGTCTGATTTTTATGAAAGTTTTGCATCTAATCTTATGAGGCAGACAAGAATCCCGAAACTGAAGGACTTGCCAAAAGGTGTTGAGGTTACAACACGCACAAACGGTGAAGAAGAATACATCTGCTTTTTCAATAATTCCGAAAAGAAAGCATCTATTTCACTGCCTAAAGCAATGTATAGTATTATGAGCCTGACAGGTAAAGAAAAACTTGAACTGAATCCGTTTGAAGTTGAAGTTGTAAGAAAGTAGGGATATATATGAAAATAGTTTTACAAAGAGTATCTTCGGCAAGTGTGGCTGTTGACGGTAAAATCTGCGGACAGATAAACAAGGGTTATCTTGTACTTTTGGGTGTCGGTCATGATGATACGGAGGAAGATTGCCAAAGACTTGCTGATAAAATAATAAAGCTCCGAATTTTTTCAGATGAAAACGACAAAATAAATCTGTCGCTTGAAAATGTCGGCGGTGAACTTCTTATAGTATCGCAGTTTACGCTTTATGCTGACTGCACACATGGCAACCGTCCGAGTTTTGTAAATGCAGGAAAACCCGACAGGGCAGAACAGCTTTACAATTATTTTGTTGATTATTGCAGGAGCAAGGGAAAACACGTTGAAACAGGTATTTTCGGAGCAGATATGAAAGTAAGTCTCATCAATGACGGACCTTTTACGGTTATACTTGAATAAAAATTGTCACCTTATGGAATAATATTCATGAGGTGATTTTTTTTGCGTAAACGTGGTGAAAACAGAATAATTTTTCTTGTATCAGTATTTTTTCTTATGTTTTTCGGCTTGTCTCTTAATTATTTCAAAATCTCACACGAAAGACAGTATGTGCAGACAGCTTATGAAAATTCTCTTTTCACGATAAATGCCGGAGATAGTCAAGGAACTATATACGACAGAAATTTCAGTCCGCTGACAAATGCACATAATAAGATAGTTGCTGTTGTAGTGCCGTCTGATGTTGAATATGATGAAATATATAGTCTTGCAAAGGATAAGCAGAAATTTTCTGATGATTATGCAGAGGGCAGACCGTTTGTTTTTGAATGTACAGAAAAAGGCACGGAATCAACAGGACTTACATTTTTTGAAATTCCTGAAAGGTATGGCGAAAATACAGCACCTCATATTATAGGCTATCTCTCCGACGGAAAAGGCGTATCAGGTCTGGAGTATGCCTATGAAATGCTTCTGCGTTCGGGAAATATGGAAAACAGCGTTACTTATTCTACAGACGGTTTCGGGCATATTCTGATAGGAGAGGGAAAAAGCGTTATAAGAAGTACAAAACAGCGGACAGGTGTCGTAACAACTCTTGATACGGAAATACAGCGTATATGTGAAAAAGCAGGGAAAAATATAAAAAAAGGTGCTGTTGTGGTTTCGGACGTGAAAAACGGCGAAATACTTGCTCTTGCAAGCTTCCCTGAATATGATGTGCAGAATGTTACTCCTGCACTTACAGACGAAAACAGTCCCATGATTAACCGTGTCTTGTATTCATATAGTGTCGGCTCAATATTCAAGCTTGTAACGGCTTGTGAGGGAATAAACAACAATTATTCGGGATATATGTATAAATGTACAGGCTCATGCAATATTTTCGGGCAGAATTTCAGTTGCCACAAGAAAGACGGTCATGGCGTTCAGAATCTTACGCAGGCAATAGCTAACTCATGCAATCCATATTTTATTTCAATGAGTGAATGTTTTGACGTGCCGGAGTTCAGAAGTCTTGCATTTTCTTTTGGTTTCGGACGTGAAATACATCTTTGTGCAGGAATGACTTCTTCTGCTGGTGTTCTGCCTACTGTTGATGAACTTCTTGTGCCTGCTGAACTTGCGAATTTTTCGTTCGGACAGGGAAAACTTACTGCAACTCCGCTACAGATTAATCAGATGACTTGTGCAGTTGCAAACGGCGGAGAACTGATAATGCTAAGCCTTATTCGTGGAATTACAGTTGACGGCGAAACAGTCAGCAATGAAAAAAATCCGCAGAAATCAAGAATAATGGATAAAGAAACAGCACATATGTTGAGAAAATACATGATTTCAGCCGTTTATGACAATGAAAACTCAAATGCTTTTGCAAGATATGTGCGTGTCGGTGCAAAGACTTCAACTGCTCAAACAGGCAGATTTGATGATAACGGTGAAGAATTGTGCAATGCGTGGGTTACAGGATTTTTTCCGGCAAGCGCACCACGATACGCTATAACTGTTCTTGTTGAAGACGGCGGTTACGGAAATGAATCTGCATCACCCGTTTTCAGTGATATTGTTGATATGATGATGC
>CAMWKY010000010.1 GCA_947174965.1 uncultured Ruminococcus sp.
CATATTGTCTTAACAACAATAAAATACCTGCTATTGGTGTAAAGACGTGGATTGACCCGCTCAAACCTGTTAGTTTCAACGGCTCGGACGCTATATTCAGTGTGGGAACGGAATTTCAGAAAAATATCGTCATGACAACATATGCCCCCGTTCTGAGTGAAGCATTTCTTAATGTGCTTGGTCTTAGTGTGAACATCATCATAAACGTGAAATCAGATGAGGATTTTATGATGAGAAAGATTCCTACAGATGCCGAACTTGACCAGAAAAATGCTGAACTTCAGCAGACTTACAAATTTGCAAACTATGATTATACTTTTGACACGTTTATTGAAGGTCCTTCAAACAGCTTTGCCCTTGCTTGCAGTAAATCAGTTGCAAAAAACTGCGGAGACAAAGAAGTATCAGGATATAATCCCCTTTTTATCTATGGTCCGTCGGGTATGGGAAAAACTCATCTTATCACTGCTATATCAAATGAAGTAAGAAGAACGCACCCCGAGTTCAATGTTGTTTACATAACCAGCGAAACTTTTGCAAATGACCTTGTTGCTGCCCTGAAAACAAATCTTATTTCGGATTTTCAGGAGAAATACAGAACAGCTGATGTTCTGCTTATTGATGATGTTCAGTTCTTTGCAGGAAAAGAACGTATGCAGGAAGAATTTTTCCATACTTTCTACAAACTTCATCAGGAGGGTAAACAGATTGTCATAACGTCCGATAAGCCACCGAAAGAACTTATCACACTGGAAGCCCGTCTTAGAACACGTTTTGAGGGCGGTCTTATTGCGGATATTTCTGCTCCGGACTATGAAACACGTCTTGCTATCATCAACCGCAAGAGTGAACTGCTTGACCTTAAAATGCCTGCGGAGGTTTCGGAGTTTATGGCAAACAGGCTCAAATCAAACATAAGACAGCTTGAGGGGGCTACTATACGTCTTAAAGCACTCAATCACTTCGCCGGAAGTCCTATTACTATCTCAATGGCTCAAAGCGTTATACGTGATGTTCTGACGAATGAACAGCCTATGCCTATAACCGTTGAGAAGATTATTTCTGAAGTTTCATCTGTCTATGGTGTTTCTCCGGAGGACTTACGCTCCAATAAGCGTTCGCAACAGATTTCCATTGCAAGAAAAGTTGCTATCTATGTTGTGAGAGAGATTACTCAGATGCCACTTGCCTCTATCGGTACTGAATTTGGCGGTCGTGACCACTCAACTATTGTGTATTCTGTAAACAGCATCTCTGATGCGATACAGAAAGATTCAAGTATGTCAAATCTTGTCAACGATATTATTAAAAATATTAAAAATAAAAGCAAGTTTTGATTAAATAAAAAAATTAAGTGGATTGTTGATTAAATTTTTTTACTTAAAAATGACTTTCAACACTGTTTCAACAGGTTTTCAACATGTTTTCAACATATAATTAAATAAAAAAACCTTATTTACAATTAGCTGTTTAAGGCTATTCTAAGCGGAAAATTAAGGGTGTTGTTAAATATGTTGACTAAATCTTTCAACAGTTTCAACAATTTCCACAATGAACAAATTGTGAACAAAAAAAAGTTACAAAACAATTTCGAAAAAGTTACAGAAAATTTGGTGCAACTTTTGAAAAAAGTACTGTTTTTGATGAGTTTTCAACAGCTTTCAACAGTTTTTCCACAATTTCAGAATTTACTGTTTAGGGCTACATATTGATGAGAATCAAGTATCATTCAAAACCGATTGTTGAAAACTAAGTTGAATATTTCAACAGTTAACCGAGGTTAACAATAATTACAAAATAGTGACAAGTGGTTACAATCATTCCACAATTTCTCAACGTTGAAAAGTGTTGAAAACTGAATCAAAAAATGAGTTTTCCACACACTTTCAACAATTTACACTTTCAACGTTGAAAACTTTTCAATTGAGTTCAGGGCTGTATGAAGCGGATAATCACAAATAAAAAAATTTAATTATATCTTGTTTCAACAGTTTCAACAATTCAGTTTCAACAGTTTCAACAGCAAATCCGGAAAAATTGCGAAGAATTGATTAAAATATTTGTGTTTCAACAGGTTTTCCACATTTTGTCCACAATTTCTCCACAGCTTTCAACAGAAAATTTTGAAAGTCCAAAGTTTTCCACATTTTTCCACAATTTATCAACAGTCAATTGTTGAAAACTTTTGGCTATATATGGTCGTTTGAAGCACTTTTCCACAGTTTCAACACCCCCAACAACAACAACAAAAAATATATTTTTTTTATTTTTATTTTTTTTTGATTTTTTTTGATTTTTTTATTTGTTACACAATGGTAACAACAGTATCCAGCTAATACTCAATCATTCAATCAGTATCAAGCAGATACTCAATCATCTATTAAAACTCGGAGGTTACAAGTCCTATGAAATTTACTTGCAATAAAAATGAACTTAGCAAGGCTATCAGCAACATCTCTGGTGCTGTACCACAAAAATCAAACATTCAGGCTCTCGAAGGCATCAAAGTCAAGGTTTCATTGAATCAGATTGAACTTACTGCCTATGACCTTGAAAAAGGAATCAAGACAAACATAACTGCAACAGCAGACTCTGAATATGAGTTTGTGGCAAGTGCAAAGCTTTTCAGTGAATTTACAAGAAAAATGAACGGTGATGACATTACAGTTGAACTTGATGAAAACAATGTTGTAAAGCTTCTTAGTCAGTCAACGGAGTGTAGTTTTTCTGCTTTGTCTGCTAATGAATATCCTGAACTTCCTGCTGTTGACGTAAAAAGAAGTTTTCATATAAGTCAGGCAAAACTTAAAACTATGATAAACATGACAAGCTATGCAGTATCTCAAAATGAAAGCAAGCCTATATTTACAGGTGAACTCTTTGACATTGCAAACAGTAAGCTTACTATTGTCGCTATAGACGGATTCCGTCTTGCAATAAAAAGCGAAGATGTCGGTACAAACGAAACCTACAGCTTTGTTGTCCCTAAAAAAACATTGCAGGAAGTCGCAGGTCTTCTTGCACGTGATGACAAGGAATCTGACAGCACTGACGATGAAAACAAGGAACAGAAAGAAAAAGAGTGTACAATCAGTGTAAATGACAGGCACATTATCTTTGAAATCAATAATTTTTTCGTTATCTCACGTCTTCTTGAAGGCTCTTTCCATAACTACAAACTTAGTATACCAAACAGCTACAAGACAGAAGTAATCATAAACAAATCCGACCTTATCAACAGTTTAGGAAGATGCTCCCTTGTTATCAATGAGAAAAATAAATGCCCTATACGCTGTGAAGTAAGCGGAGGTGTCATGAAGATAAGCTGTAAGACAACTATCGGCAGGGTAAATGATGCTATTCCTGCGGACATAAAGGGCGATTCCGTTACTATCGGTTTCAATCACAAGCTTGTCCTTGAGGCTCTGCGTGTTGCAGACGGAGATAAAATCAGAATCCGCTTGAATGGTGCAATGAAAGTTATTGAGATTCTGCCTAATGAGGGTGAGGACTATATATACCTCATCATGCCGATACAGTTAAAAGGCTAAAGGAGTCTATATCATGAATGAAATAAAAATAAACACGGAGTTTATAAAGCTTGATGCTCTGCTTAAATTCGCTTCGCTTGTCGGTTCAGGCGGAGAAGCAAAAGTGCTTATTCAGGACGGAAAAGTACTTGTCAACGGTGAAGTCTGTACCATGAGAGGTAAAAAAATCCGTTCAGGTGATACTGTTGCAATTATCGGGGAAGATGAGGTTAAAGTAATTTGATAATTACTTTCGCTGAAATTGACGGATTCAAAAATCTGTCGGGAATTTCATTCGCTCCCGACAAAAAATACAACATAATCGTCGGGGAAAATGCGCAGGGCAAGACAAATCTTTTAGAGGCTATGTGGATTCTTTCAGGCTGTAAGAGTTTTCGTGGCTCAAAAGAAAAAGACTATATAAATCTCTATGGAAACAGAATGTCCGCAAAAATAAAAGTTCTTGACAGTGTGCGTGAACAGAAGATTGAGTTTGACATGATTAAAAATGCAAACAAGAATATTGTGCTTAACGGCGTAAAGCAAAAGGGTACACGTGCGATTTTTGACGTTTTCAAGTGCATTGCCTTTATTCCTGATGATGTTGAGATAATCAAAGGCTCTCCCGAAAAACGCAGAAATTTTATTGATATGGCATCTTCACAGCTTAACCCTGCTTTTGTTGCCAATATTAATAAAAGCAATGTTATTATAAATCAGCGTAATGCTCTGCTTAAATTAATATTGCAGAACAAGGCAAAAGCGGATTCACTTGAAATATGGGACAGACAGGCTTCTGTTGTCGGGGCTGAAATATCGTATATGCGTTATGGATATATCAAAAAAATCAATGAAATATGCGGAAAGCTCTACAACACAATATCGGGCGGAAATGAACTGCTTGAACTTGAATATAAGTCCAATGTGTACAGATTATCTGATTTTGATGTGCCGATTGGAAATGATGCCATAGAAAAATATTACAACAAAATGCGTGAATCGGCTGATTATGATATTCGCACTGGTACTACTCACACGGGTGTAAACAGAGATGATGTTATTATCAAAATAAACGGCGTAAGCGCAAAGGACTACGGCTCACAAGGTCAGATTAAGTCAACTGCACTTGTCATGAAAATGGCGCAGGCTGAAATATTCATGAAAAAGTCAAAAGATGCTCCCGTTGTGTTTCTTGATGATGTTATGGGTGAACTTGATGAAAACCGTCAGAAATTTATCTTCGATATAATCAGGAATATGCAGGTTTTTCTTACAACACCAAATGAAAGTGCCATTCTGCCTGAAATCAAGGGGAAAATTCTCCGCATACACGGAGGTAAACTCATATGAAAACAATCTATCTGCACATAGGCAACAATTATTCCGTTGATGTCCGTGAGATTATCGGCATCTTTGATATGGACAATACTACCGTCACAAGCTACACCAAAAAATTACTTGATACAGCAGAAAAAAACAGGAAAATATTTCTTGCAACCTATGAACTGCCAAAAACTTTCATACTCACCAATGACAAGGTGTATATTTCGCAGTTATCAGCAGGCACACTCAAAAAACGTCTCAAAAATGGCGGTGGATTTGATTAGAAATTCAAAAACGCTCTCACACACTCTGTAGTGCGTTATAACAAGGGCGTAAATTACAGAGTGTAATTATACTATGGCGCACTTTCACGCGGCTTACAGCGCATTACAGAAGCTTTCAGGCATATTGAGGTGATTATATGAAAACTAATGTCGATATGAGCAATATTTCTATTGTGGACGGTGAACTAATTGACTATGAATACGAACAGCAGAAAATAAATGCAGAAGAAACAAAAAAGTTAAAAAAATTCTGGTTCAGGCTTATTATATGGCTGACTTTTATTCTTCCGCTTGCTACTGCTGTAATCAGGCTTTTTATTGAGGTGGCAAGCTTTACAAGAAAATACAGCTAAAATAAATTTACGGAGGGAAATATGATTCAGCAAAACAAAAATTATGACGAAAATGATATACAAGTTCTGGAGGGACTGGAAGCTGTCCGCAAAAGACCAAGTATGTATATCGGCTCTACTGGTTCGGGCGGTCTGCATCATCTTGTGTATGAGATTGTAGACAATTCGATTGATGAGGCTTTAGCAGGTTACTGCACAGAAATCAAGGTTGAAATACTAAAAGGCGATATTATCCGTGTATCTGATAATGGTCGTGGTATTCCTGTCGGTATTCACCCGAAAGAAAAAATCTCTGCTGCAACTGTCGTTTACACTATTCTTCATGCAGGCGGTAAATTCGGTGGCGGTGGCTATAAGGTTTCAGGCGGTTTGCACGGTGTCGGCGCATCTGTCGTAAACGCACTTTCAGAATGGCTTGAACTTACCGTAAAAGACGGCGAAAACGTCTGGTTTCAGCGTTTTGAACGTGGCAACTATAGTGAGGAACTTAAAGCAGTTGGCAAGACAACCGAAACAGGTACAAGCGTTATGTTCAAGGCGGACGGTGAAATTTTTGAGGAGACTGTTTATGATTACGAAATACTGCTGAAAAGATTGAGAGAACAGGCTTTTCTCAATACTGGTATAAGAATCAGCTTTTCGGATTTGCGTGACGACGAAAATATCCAGTGCGAAAATCTTTATTATGAGGGCGGTATACGTCAGTTTGTTGAGCATATCCACGAAACAAGGGGCTTTGAATCGCTTAGCGGTGATGTTATCTATATCTCTGGTAATCAGGGAGATATGTTTGCGGAAATCGCTTTACAATACAATGACAGCTACAACGAAATAGTTCTGTCTTTTGCAAACAATATTCACACAAAAGACGGCGGTACTCATGAAACAGGTTTCAAAAATGCACTAAGCAAAGTTGTAAACGAATATGGCAGAAAAATGGGTCTTCTCAAAGACAAGGAAAAATTAAGCGGTGATGATATTCGTGAGGGACTTGTTGCTATAATCTCCGTCAAGCTTACAGAATGTGAGTTTGAAAGTCAAACAAAAGTACGTCTCGGAAATCCTGAAGTGAAGCCTTTTATTGAAAAACTCGTTCAGGAAAAACTTATGAACTTCCTTGAGGAAAATCCTGATACCGCAAAAATAATCTTCGAAAAAAGTCTTTCCGCACTCAAGGCACGTGAAGCTGCTCGCCGTGCAAGAGAAGCTGAAAGAAGTAAAAATGCTTTTGGAAAGTCCGCTATGCCTGAAAAACTCGCCGACTGCTCCGAAAGAGATACAAGATACACTGAAATCTATATCGTTGAGGGTGATTCTGCTGGTGGTTCTGCTAAACAGGGCAGAGACAGACGTTATCAGGCTATCCTCTCACTCTGGGGAAAGATGCTTAATGTCGAAAAGGCAAGAATTGACAAGATTTATGGAAATGACAAGCTTGAACCTGTTGTTGCTGCGCTCGGTACAAGTATCGGTGAAGATTTTGACATTGAAAAACTCCGATACGGCAAAGTTATTATTATGGCTGATGCCGATGTTGACGGTATGCACATAAGAACTCTGCTCCTTACTTTCTTTTTCCGCTATATGCGTCCGCTTATCACCAACGGCAATATATATATTGCTCAACCACCGCTTTTCAAGGTCTGGAGGGGCAAGCAGGAACGCTATGCTTTTTCAAATGAGGAGAGAGACAAATATATTGCTGAACTCTCTGAAAACGGCAAGCACAAGGTCGAAACTCAACGTTACAAGGGTCTTGGTGAAATGGACCCGATTCAGCTCTGGGAAACTACCATGAATCCCGAAACACGTACAATCGTCAAAATCAGCATGGAAGATGCTCTGAAAGCTGATGAGATATTCTCTATACTTATGGGCGACAAGGTTGAGCCACGCCGTAAATTTATAGAAAAAAATGCTAAGTTTGTACAGAATCTTGATATATGACAAGGTGAAAAATTGGAAAATAATATCAAACTTGAAAAGACTTACAAAATATCTGCCGATATTTTCCGTGACGGCATAACCGCTTACCAGAAAAAATTTGTCTATCCGAAAAGCTACGTTTTTATGTGCGTTTTTCTCGTACTTACGGCAAATTTCGTCTATGGAGCAGTAAAAGCACCCGACAATCAGCTTGCTTATCTGCTTGTTGTTGTCTGCCTTGCACTTGCTATAAGAGAATGGTATAATCCACGAAAAATGAAAAGAAATATCCTCGATACTCTGCGACAAATGGGCGAATCTGAATACAAAATAATTATCGGGGAAAGCTTTGTTGAGTTTTCCACAATTCAACGTGGAGATGTTGAAAACTCCGACGACGAAAATATCACGCCGACAAGGATTCAGACTGGCGAAAATATGCAGATTCTTGAATATGACCGCTTTTTTCTGCTTATCGACAATAAAGCTGTGTACTATATTCTGCCTAAAGAGTATTTTTCAGAAGATGAAACGGAAATTATCAGAAGTCTTGACAGCAAACAATAAAAAAATTATGTTCAGGAGGTAAATAAACTTGCTTTACAATGATAACTCAAAAATAATCAATTCCGAAATTGTGGACGAAATGGAAAACTCCATGCTTCAATATGCAATGTCGGTTATTGTTTCACGTGCGCTCCCTGATGTCAGGGACGGCTTAAAGCCTGTTCACCGTCGTATTTTGTATACGCTCTATGAAAATGGTCTTACGCCTGAAAAGGCTTACAGAAAATGCGCCGATACTGTCGGAGCTGTTCTCGGTCGCTATCACCCACACGGTGATGCATCTGTATATGATGCACTTGTACGTCTTGCGCAGGATTTTTCACTCCGCTATCCGCTTGTTGACGGTCACGGAAACTTCGGCTCAATTGACGGCGACAAGGCGGCTGCTTATCGTTATACTGAAGCTAAAATGGCGAAAATATGCCTTGATATGTTACTTGACATAAACAAGGAAACTGTCGGTTTCGTTCCGAACTATGATGACAGACTTAAAGAACCTGAAGTTCTGCCATCAAGATTCCCGAATCTCCTCTGCAACGGCTCAACAGGTATTGCTGTAGGTATGGCGACTAATATCCCACCGCACAATTTAGGTGAAGTTGTAGATGCTTTACAACTGCTCATAGATGACCCCGACTGCACTCTTGAACAGCTTATGGAGTGCATCAAAGGTCCTGACTTCCCTACAGGCGGTATTATTATGGGCAAATCGGGTATACGTGCCGCTTACGGAACAGGTCGTGGCAAAATTACTCTCCGAAGCCGTACACATTTTGAGGAAGTCAACGGCAGAAACTGCATTATTGTTGACGAAATCCCGTACATGATTAACAAGACTCTCATCATCAAGAACATCAATCAGCTCTGCAAAGACAAGAGAATTGAGGGCATCTATTATCTCCGTGACGAATCCGACAAGGACGGTATGAGAATAGTTATTGAGCTGAAAAGAGATGCTATACCACAGATTGTACTGAACAAGCTTTTTGCCCTTACAAAGTTGCAGGATACTGTTGGTATCATTATGCTTGCGCTTGTAAACGGTGAGCCGAAAATACTCACACTCAAAGAAACTTTACAGCATTATCTTGATTTTCAGGTGGACGTTATTCAGAGACGTACTCGCTTTGAAATGAGAAAAGCTATCGAAAGAGCGCACATATTACAAGGCTTTATCCTTGCATCTGATTACACTGATGAGTGCATAAGAATTATCAGAGAAAGCAAAACCATTCCCGAAGCTAAACAGAATCTTATCAACCGTTTCAGTACTATTGATATGTCCGCTTTACTTGACCGCACTCAATATGATTTTACGGGTCTGCACATACAAAAACAAATGGGTCTTTCAGATGAACAGGCAGAAGCTATTGTGCAGATGCGTTTAGGTGCTTTGACAGGTCTTGAACGACAGAAAATTACTGACGAACTTTATGGACTGCTCACTAAAATTTCAGAATATGAAGATATTCTTGCTGACATCAACCGTGTATATGAGATAATCATGAACGACCTGAATAATATCCGCAAGAAATTCAACGACAAGAGAAGAACTGATATTGAATCCGTAAGCGGTGAGGTTGATGTTGAGGACTTAATTCCGCATGAGGACTGCGTTGTCACTCTCACAAACAACGGCTATATCAAGCGTATGCCTGTAAGCGAATACAAGACACAAAAGCGTGGCGGTCGTGGTACAACAGGCATGAAACAGCGTGAACAGGATTTTGTTGAGGAAATGTTTATCTGTGGTACTCACGATAATATCCTCTTTATCTCAAACAAAGGTATCATGTACAAGCTGAAATGCTATGAAGTTCCCGACGGCTCAAAGGCTTCACGTGGTTTCAATCTCATAAATCTGTTACCGCTTACCGAAAATGAGCGTATTACAGCCATGATTAAAACAGCTGATTTCAGTGACGAAAGATTTATCACTATCGTAACCAAAAACGGCAAAATCAAAAGAACTAATCTTACTTTTTACAGAAATGTCCGCAAAAATGGTCTTATTGCAATCGGTCTTGATGAGGGTGACGAAATTGCAGGCGTACGCATGACCAACGGAAAAGAACAGATTTTCATTGCAACAAGAAACGGCAGGGCTATAAGAATTGAGGAAGAAAAAGGACGTGCGCTTTCACGTTCCGCACATGGTGTGAGAGTTATTAAACTGCGTGACGACGATTATGTTGTGGGTATTGCAAGAGTACGTGAGGGGGCAACACTTCTTACCGTCACCGAAAAAGGCTATGGCAGACGTTCTGAAATCGACGGCTACAGAATACAGAATCGTGGCGGTTATGGTCTGACCAACTACAAAGTTGACGATACAAGAGGTTATGTATGCGGTATCAAGATAGTTGACAATGATGATGATATTATCATGGTTTCAAGTGACGGTGTTATCATCAGAATACTTGCAAGCGATATAAGCATAATGAGCCACTATGCAAAGGGTGTACGTGTTATGAGAGTAAATGAGGGAGCTGAAGTTGTCGCTTTCACACGTGCTGAACATGACGACACTGAACAGACTGAAAAAGTTGAACAGCTTACAGAAGAACAGCTCCGACAGGAAGAAGCAGAAGCGCAGGAAGCTGAAAAAAATGAAGTGACTGACGACAGCGATATTGAGGATATAACGGACGAACAGTGATTTATTTTGCTATAGCTATTCTGCTCATATCTGCTATGCTCTTTATCGAAAACAGGCTGATTATTTTGTGCAGGCATGAAAAATTCGGGGACGGCATCAGAATTATGCACGTCTCCGATATTCACAAGGACAGAAAAGGTGCTGACAACTGCCGTATCTCTGAAACAGCTGAAAAAAAATCTCCTGATATGATTTTCATTACAGGAGATTTGATTTCAAGAAGTGAAACTGATTTCAAATCGGCAGAAATTCTGCTGAATCGTCTTTGTGAAGTTGCACCTGTCTACATGGTTTTCGGTAATCATGAGCAGAGTATAGATGAAAAATATATGCCTGAACTGGAAAAAATGCTTGAAAATACAAAAGTTCAGTTGCTTAACAATTGCGGAGAGTACATACAGATAAAAAACAGAAAGTTCTGTATATGCGGTGTCGTGCCAAAATATACCGCTTACAAGAAAAATGACAGCTACAGAAATCCCGATAATTTCACAAGCAAGGATATGACGGAGCTTATGGGCGCAAAACCTTATGGAAATATACTTCTGCTTGCTCATAATCCGCTATGGGCTGATGTCTATGCAGAATGGGGTGCAGACTATACTTTCAGCGGTCATGTTCACGGCGGTGCAGTACGAATTTTCGGAAAAGGTGTTCTGTCACCAGAAAGAAAGCTGTTTCCGAAATATTCCAAAGGCGTATACACTGTCGGAGAAATGAAACTATGTGTTTCGGGCGGTATCGGCAAGCTACGATTATTCAATCCGCCTGAAATTGTATTCTATGAACTGTAAATCACCTCAAAAACTCAAACACCGCAAATCCTATCAGAAATACCCCCGCAAGCCATGAGAAATCATGATTCAATGACGCTATCTTCCTGCCGAAAAGTGTTCCCATTGCAAGAGCAACAAATCCGATTGCAAATGCATACACTCCCGACAGCAACGGATTTATTTTATTGAAACCACAGCTTATACCCGTTGAAGCTGAATCAAGCGAGCTTGCCAATGCAAGAGAAATCGCCTCATATGCTGAAAGTGTCTGCGAGCCGTCGGAATCGGCGGAAGTTTCGTCAAGATACAGTTTTACTATGATTCCGCTTGAACCCATTTTAAACGCTTTTTCGTCCTGATTGGAAAGTTTATGCACAATAGTTCTTATAATACTCTTGAAAATATTAATCAAGCCTATAGCGGTCAAAATTATAAATCCTGCTGTACTGCATATTTCGGGCTTTATAAAATGACCTGCAAAATCCGACAGAAAAAGGGATATTCCTAAAACAACAGCACCCATAAGGTTTATTATAAATGCCGACAGCATAGGGATTTTTATGTCACTGCTCCGATATGCAACAGCTGTCAGAAATGTATCTGCACTGACTATCAATGCAAGCAATAATTCTTCATTCAAGGGTATTCACCTCCGCTGTATAGTATGAAAATACAGCGGAAATGGTGAAAAAAATCAGCAGTAAAAAATTATTTCAGATTATTGACAATGCGTATGATGTATGATATAATTGATATATAATAACAAGACAGGTAAATCAGCTTACAGGGATTTTTTCGTTGTTTCCGTATACAACAGATGCAATCGCAGTATTATCACAAACAAGAAGTTCAGCAAGCATTTTCTCATTATTCGGGCTGTAATTTATTACTTCATATGTGTATACTTTTGCTTCACGTCCTGCATATTCACGCAAAGGAAGTCCCTGCTTATCCTGAATTACTGCATATTCTTCATATGCTTCAGAAAATGTTGACGGAATTGTTATATCTTTTTCCGAAATTTCATCAACTTCCCACCCATGAGATGCAAAATATGCTTTTCTGTGGGCTGTGTCTGATGCATCTGTCCTTGCGCTTCCAATGTTGTCCTGCGTTTCCTTGTTATCAGGCGAAATTATAATGACGGCACACAAAGCCAATGCAACAGCAACAACAGATATGACAAATTTTTTGGACATAATAAACCACTCCTCGAATAATTTTCGTCTGCTAATTATTATTCGCAAAGAGTGTGTATTTATTCCGAAAGGAGCTAAAAAATGCCATTTATCAGACTTGATAAGTTTATTTCAGAAAGAACAGAATATACACGCTCACAAATTAAAGCATCTGCATCAGACGGAAAAATTACTGTTGACGGCAAGATTATAAAAAAATCTGATTTCAAAATAGATTCAGAAACCGCAGATGTTACAATATGCGGTGAAACGGTCAGAAATCAGCCTTACAGATATATTCTTATGAATAAGCCTGACGGCTATGTCAGCTCTACAGAAGATAATGACGGCATAAGTGTTCTCAAACTCGTTCCGCCTGAAATGAAAACAAAGGGTCTTTTTCCTGCCGGTCGGCTTGACAAAGATTCTCTTGGTGCGTTACTTATAACAAACGACGGTGAACTTGCTCACAAAATTCTCTCGCCTAAAAATCACATACCTAAAATCTACATTGTGAAACTTGCCAAACCGTTTCAAAGTAAATATATTGACTTATTCTGGAAAGGCATAGTTTTAGGCGACGGGGAAGTGTGTCTGCCCGCAAGGGTTAAAAGCATGAAAAACTGCGATAACATGGCATTTGTTGAACTGTTTGAGGGAAAATTTCATCAGGTTAAAAGAATGTTTTCGGCTGTTGAGAATCATGTTGAGAAACTGATGCGGATTTCTGTAGGGGGAGTGATTCTCCCCGAAAAACTGGGATTTGGAGAGTGTATGGAATTATTGCACAAAGATGTTGAAAACTTATTTTCACACCCCGATTTTGACCGTTTCTGCGACAATTTTTTTAGCGAATTTTCGGCAAATCCTCTAAATAAATAATGTCAACTTTGTCAATTAAGCATCTTGAAATATTTTTCAAAAAATGTTATTATATTATTATAGCTGATAATGCGTAAATTTATCAGCAAGAAAATTTGTACTGGAGGATAATTATAAATGGCAGGTTTAACACTTAAAAATATTCAGAAAAAATATCCTGGCGGTTTCCATGCTGTTCATGATGTTAATTTAGAAATCAGAGATAAGGAGTTTATCGTTTTGGTAGGACCTTCGGGTTGCGGTAAATCTACAACTCTCCGTATGATAGCAGGACTTGAGGAAATTTCAGAGGGCGAACTCTATATCGGTGACCGCCTTGTTAATGATATTGCACCAAAGGACAGAGATATAGCTATGGTTTTCCAGAACTACGCTCTCTATCCGCATATGACAGTTTTCGAGAACATGGCTTTCGGTCTTAAACTCCGTAAAGTTCCAAAGGACGAAATCGACAGAAAAGTAAACGAAGCTGCAAAGATTCTTGACCTTGCACATCTCCTTGACAGAAAACCACGTGCTATGTCAGGTGGTCAGTGTCAGCGTGTTGCTTTAGGTCGTTGTATCGTTCGTTCACCTAAAGTATTCCTCCTTGATGAGCCTCTCTCAAACCTTGACGCTAAACTTCGTGCGCAGATGAGAACAGAGATTTCTAAAATCCACAAGAAACTTGGTACAACTTTCATCTACGTAACTCACGACCAGACAGAAGCTATGACAATGGGCGACAGAATCGTTTGTATGAAAGACGGCTGGATTCAGCAGGTTGATACTCCGCAGAATCTCTATGAAAGACCTGTAAACAAGTTCGTTGCAGGATTCCTCGGCTCTCCTCAAATGAACTTCATTGATGCTGTTCTCCGTCAGGACTATGGTCAGTATATCGTTGAGTTCGGCGGTGAGGGAAGAAATGGCAGAAGATATGAAATTATCGTTCCTGAATCAAAGGTAAATGATAATCTCGCAAGATACGTAAACAGAGAAATTGTTCTTGGTATCCGTCCGGAAAGTATTCATGATGAGGAAATGTATCTCTCAAACGCTACAACAGGTGTTATTGATGCTTATGTTGAGCTTACTGAAATGATGGGTGCTGAAATCTATCTCTATCTCACTTGCGAAGGCAACAACCTTACAGCAAGAGTTAGTCCTCGTTCAACAGCAAGAATCGGTGACGAAATCAAGATTGCTATTGACCCGAACAGAATCCATCTCTTTGACAAGGAATCAGACAAGACTATTATCAACTGATTTTTCCTTGAATAACAACAAAGGCAGACGTGCTGTGCATTACATGATAGCTTCCTTTTATTGATGACGCTGTTACTTCCCACATTTTGGGGAGGCAGAAATGAAAAATGTATGGCTGTATGTTATCGGACTGTCTGCCTTTGTATTTCAAAATACTAAATATCACAAAGGCAGACGTGTTCTTTACCTGCTGGGTTGCTGATAACTTCCTTTTGTTAACAGGTGAGTAGTCCTCGGGACTGCACACACAAAATGTCGGCGGTAACTTACAGAATTGCGTGTTATCAGATTGTCTGCCTTTGCTTTTTTGTGTGTGGTGAATCGTTTTGAGTATGATAAGAGAGTATCTCGAATCCCATAAAGAAGAAATGTTCAGCTTTCTTGCTGAACTTGTTGCAGTGAGAAGTGTTCAGAATGAACCGAACGGACAGTTTCCATTTGGAAAAAAGCCTGCAAAGGCTCTTGAAAAAATGCTGAAAAAATGTTCCGAATACGGCTTTATTACTGAAAATATCGACTGGTATGCCGGCTCTGCTGATTTTGATTCAACAGCACCTGCGCTTGCTATACTCTCACATCTTGATGTCGTACCAGAGGGAACAGGCTGGAGCAGTGACCCGTTTGTGCTTAAACGTAAGGACGGCAAGCTGATTGGTCGTGGCACTTGTGATGACAAAGGTCCTGCTGTTGCTTCTCTTTTCGCACTCAAAGCTATAAAAAACCTCAATATACCGCTGAAAAAAGGTGTGCGCCTTATTTTCGGTACGAATGAGGAAAATGGCTCTGCTGATTTGATTTACTACAGACAAAAAAGAAGTCTTCCGCCTATGGTGTTCACTCCCGACGGCGAATATCCTGTTATAAACGGTGAAAAAGGTATGTTGAGAGTATATTTTTCTGCTGATTATAATGGTGCAGAAATAAACGGCGGTGAGGTTATAAACGCTGTTCCGCAGAATTGCTCTATAGCGGACGGTGAACGGTGCGCCACGCTCTACAGCGGGAAATCAGCTCATGCTTCAACTCCCGAAAAAGGCGACAATGCTATTACTAAATGTCTGTCCGTTGAGGGCAGGGGAATCAGTCTTCTTGACGGTCTTGCACATCTCTTTCCGCACGGCGAATGGGACGGAAAGTCAATTTTTGGTGATATTTCAGGTATTACCTGCGTTCTTTCGCTCCTCAATACAAGACAAAATCGTCTCTATGGCGGTATCGACATAAGATTTCCACTTGAAAGAACAAAATCCGAAATCGGTGGAATTATCTGCGGAAAACTTCGGGAAATAGGCTTTGAGATTGATTCCTGTGACGGTTCTGAACCGCATTACACTGACGAAAACAGTGAGTTTGTACAGGCTTTGCTCCGTGTGTACGAAAAAGTTACGGGAGATAAAGGCAGATGTATAACAATCGGCGGAGGAACTTATGTGCATGATGTTGAGGGCGGTGTTGCATTTGGTGCGACTTTTCCACATGAGGAAAATAATATGCACTCCGCAGATGAATTTATAACAGAGGAAAATCTTCTGAAAAATGCGGAAATAATGGCAGAAGCTATTATTGAATTGTGCGGTTGAGAAAAAGAAAGATTTAGTTAAAAATTTTAATGTATTCCCTGCTTTAAAGCAGGGATTTTTTTATTCTGCTGTCGTATATGTTGTCTCTGTATCGTTGTCAACCATATCACTTACCGCAGAACTTACATCAGTTATGATATTCTCTCCAGCGTCTTCCACGTCGTCAACTGCATCTCTGATTCCGTCTTTCACATCGGACACGCCGTCGGAAACGTCATTGGAAAAGTTGTCGTTTCGGTTGTCGTCATGTCTGTTGTCCGTGACGTTGTTGTCGTAGCGGTCGGAATTTCCGTTGCCATAGTCATGCTGTTCATAGTATGAGCCTGAATCTATGTTATCATTACCGTTGTCACCGCAGGCAGTGAAAAAAACAGAAGTAAAAAGGAGTGATACTAAAGTTAAAACTTTTTTCATATTACCATTTCTTTCATTTAGACTTATTGCATTTCTGCAATATGAAATGTAGTATGTCCTTTTTTGAAAAATTTATACCCGCTGTCAGATTATAATTATGAAATTTTTATGAACGGCAATCAGGTTTTCCACAAAGTTTTCAACATTTCAACATCAAAAAGTTGAAAACCCTGTTGAAACACAAAAAATTGCTGTTAAATTTTTTAATAGTAGTTACAATTTATTCATCACTTTTGACTGTTGAAAACTTTTTCTAATTGTGAACTTTTTGTTAATTTTTCGAGGAGTTTTCCACATAACTTTCAACAAAGTTTTCAACATTTTTTGAGTTGAAGCACTCCTCGTTAAATTCACTTTGTAACCATTTAAATCAAGGGTTTTCAACACAACTTTCAACAGTTTTCCACACTGTTTCAACAGGTTTTCCACAGTATTTTTGAGCTAAACTAACAGGTTTTCAACAATGACAATGTTGAAATTCTGATTTTTTTGATACCTGAAAAATCCCTGTAAATCGAGATTCTTAAAAATCTTTCAACACGTTTCAACAGGTTTTCCACAGAGTTTTCAACAAAGTTTTCCACAGAGTTTTCAACATTCAACACTATTTTTCTCGCCTTTTTCGTGAACTTTTTTGGTGCAACTTTGGAGTACTTTTCAACACGACTTTCAACAGTTTTCCACACTGTTTCAACAGGTTTTCCACAGTATTTTTGAGCTAAACTAACAGGTTTTCAACATAAAAGTTTTCAACAATTTGCAGTTAATAGACTGTAGTCGAGAAATACCCTCTTGACAAATCTGTTTTTATGTGATATAATAATTATAGCATATTATTCTCAATTTGTCAATAGGCTTGTGTAGCACAGTTGGTAGTGCAGCTCATTCGTAATGAGCAGGTCGCAGGTTCGAGTCCCGTCACAAGCTCCATAAGAAAACAGCGTAAAACAGGCATATTCTCTTATAAGGGAGTATGTCTGTTTTGTTTTGCTGAATGGTGAAATACGTGATTTTTACGTGCGATTGTGAATTTTTTGTAAACTTTTCTCGATAATCAATGTTTTTTGATTGAAAAAGATGCTGTTTTTGCCCTCTTATGAAAAGATATTGCAAAGGAGCAAAAATAATGACCAACACAGCAAATACAAATGCGCAGAAAGAAATGACACTTCTGGAGTTTTTTGAGTACACCGAAAGAGCAATAGACCTTGCATTTGAACGCAGGAACACTGACAAGGAAATTTTTACAAACATAATGTTTCAGGCAAGACGATTTAACAAGGAACAGCTGACCTATGAACTGATGCAAAAGAAAGCTAAAGAACGTGGCGAGCCTGAACTGTGGGAGATACCGCAGGATTTTGAAAAGCCAGTCCAGATGATGAAATTCAATCCCGATTATCTTCCTAACCTGCTCCGTGACTATCTCAAAGCTGTTGCGGAGTATGTGCAGGTTGATGTTGAAATGTGCGTACTGCCGTTGCTGTCGGTGCTGTCACGCTGTGTACAAGGGAAATTCAATGTCTGTTTTCCGAATACTTTTCATGAAGAACCGCTGAATCTCTATA
>CAMWKY010000011.1 GCA_947174965.1 uncultured Ruminococcus sp.
GCTGCATAATCACTAATGCATCTGAGCCTGTTACACCCTCTGAACCGTCAATATCAGCATTAATTTCACCCTGTTCGGAAAGAGCATATTTATCCTTGTTTCCGAGAGCCTGAATAATAGCTGTAGCATCAGCAATATTTACTTCATTATCGCAGTTTGCATCACCATAAAGAATTTTGCTGTTGCCGCCTGTTGGTTTTGTTGTAGGCTGTGTTGTGGGTTTTGTAGCAGGCTGTGAAAGGTCAGGAGTTGTGCCGTCTGGTTCTGTACCCCATACAAGCACATCATCTACATACATAGTAATATGGTCATTGATAGAATCAGGCTTTTTGAGGTCTGTTGCATCTTCAACACCCTTGTATGACCAGTCGTTTGACGGGTCCCATGCGCCTTTTGTAGACTGTCCGTCGATAGCATCAGGTATTGAGATTCTGAACTGTACTTCGTCACGGTGTTCACTCTGACCAGTCGGCTGAATTGCTCTGCCGTCTGCAAATTTTATTTCAGCATAGTAAGTATTTCCTGACGAGTCTGCCTCATACAAGAATGGACCTTCAACAGTTGCATAACCCTGCTGACCTTCCTGATACTGCTGTGAATTGCTTTTGATTTCAATATTGTCAACTGAAAGACCAGCCGATTTGAGTTCAGAAATATCAAAATAGTATCTGTATTTGATATTTTCTGCTACTCTTGTAGGCCATGCTGTGTGATTCATTGCCCATGCCTTGATTTCGGTATAGCTGTCGCCTGAACCGTTAAGAACTGCGGCAACTTCCCATTCTGCCCACTTCGGAGTTTCTGTTGGTGGGAAATCAGCAAGAATCTTTCCGCCATATTCGTCAACAAATGCACAAAGAGCTGCTGTAAATCCTGCATTGTAGTCGATTGCAACTTCTGAATACTCATACTGTGAAACATCGTTTGTATATTCGCCTGAACTGTTAGGACCTCCAACCAATGCACCGTAAAGTGTATGGGCATATTCAGTCTGCCAACCCTCATTGCTCTCCTCCAGACCTAAATCATTCCAGTGGTCGTCATGAATACCGGAAGATGTTCTGTGGTGGAATGCTGTAGGCTGTTTATCGCCCATACCAAGAATATAACTCATTTCAAGATTATTATCGCCGAACGCATAGTTCATCTGACCTTTGCCCCATTCGATATATTTCTTTACTTTTGCGGCATCGTCCTTGAAAATAGTATCGCAGGCAACTTCTGAAATCCATACAGTATTAGCCATGTGACGAAGTGAACCCCAGTTCATGAGATAAGCAAGACCGTCGGGTGTGTACTGAATCTGTTTTCCGCCGTAACCGTCAATCCAGTAGTCAAGATGATGGGCAATGTGGTCAATCCACTCTTGCTTGCCTGTATTTATAGCATAAAGAAGTGCCGCACCCTGAGTTACATCGTCCCAGCAGAATCCCCATGTATACTTATTTTCGCTTGACTGTTCTTCTTTCGGGAAATTAGGAATATAGTCACTTTCGCAGAGGTCAAGATATTTCTGCTCGCCTGTAGCCATATAAAGCCAGTTTGCAGCGTACATCAAATCATCAACCCATGACCGAGTTTCATAGAACTGCTTCTGCACTCCTTGGTCTTTATTACTTCTTGTCTTGTCGGCAAGTTCAAAAAGACTCTTTGCGTGTTTGAGATACTCCTCTGCCTTTGCCTTGTCGGTATCCTTGAACATTATATATCCCTCTGCAAGTGCAGCAGCAGAAAGTGCAACAGGTGTTGAGTCTGTGATTTCATCATAAGGACGTTCCTCGTCCTCAAACTTCAGCTTGTGCTTTCTCATGTAAACTTCGGCACTACACCAGACAACATGGTCATCAGAATCGCCGATAGTACCAATAATACTGTCACCCTTGTCGCAAGCCATGACATAATCAAGTCCCCACTGAACATTGTTTCTGTAAACTTCGCCAAGACCTGCCTTTTCAATTGCATCTTTGTACTGAATATATCCCCATGCAAGAACAGATGCAGTATAAGCATTTGTGAGTGTGAATTTATAGTGGTCGCCTGCATCAAACCAACCGCCGTCAACAACGTCAGCAGGTGTGCCATCTTCTTTCACCATTGAATCAGCTCTCCATGATACATAGTTCCATTCGGGCAAAATGCCTGCCTGCTGAACCTCATAGAAAAACATGGACTTCTGAAGTGCTTCTGCGTAGTTGTAGTCGCTTTCAGCTGCATTTGCAAAAGGAACTGCATTGAGCATACTTGCGGACATTGCAATTGCAGACAATACCGCTGTAAACTTCTTTAACTTCATAATTAATTACCCCTCTCTGTTTTGGTATGAATATACCTTTATAATTCTAATATACACCATTTATTCTAATTTGTCAAGAAATTTTTTCAATCACACAAAATTGTGTCTGTAAAATTTCTCCCTCATGCAAAGTAACTTCCATATCGTCATCTTCATGATAATCAGTAAAGCATGAATCATAATCGATACTGTCAATATCTTGGTGAACAGTCCATAAAGTCGGCAGACTGTCATACAACGGAACTATTCTGTAAGTACCTTCATCAACATCAACACCAACTCTGAACATTCCGCTTTTTTCAAACGGATTGTTTTCACCGCTGAACGTTTCAAGCGGATAAGCATCACAAAATGACATTGCAATATAACCGTGACCCTCCAACTTTATAAATGCAGTATTCTGAAAACTTCCTGAAAAATCATTGCCGTCAGATGTGGCATAGATTGTAAAGTTTGCATCTCCATAGGTATCAATATTTTCATTATAAATAAGTATATAGTATCCTTCGGGAATATCATTTCCGATATTATAATAGTTCTCCGGATAATATGTGCCGTTATTGTCAGTCAGTTTTGGTGTATCATCGTCCCAGCCATTGTAATATGTTTCAGTTGATATTGTTTTTGCAGATTCAGTTGTGGAAGTTGTAGAAAAAGAAATTTTATCCGGTGGTTTTCTCTCTATTTCCGGCTCAACTGCATTACTTGAAATAAAAGAGTACATGATTATTGTGATAATAAATGTAAAAAAAGCCATGAGACATATTGTACTTGTTGACGGCGGTTTATTGTAGTTATCTTCATTCATATCTTGTCACCTCTTAAACAAAAAGGCTATACCAAAAAGGTACAGCCTTTGATTTTGCAGTAAATTATTCAGCGTTGTTTTCTTCAAGAAGCGCACGCATAGAAATGCTGATTCTCTTTTTCTCTGAATCAATGTCGATAATCTTAGCATTAACAACATCACCGATAGCAAGAACGTCTCTGACATTATCAACTTTCTTGTCAGCAATCTGTGAAATGTGGATAAGACCATCTATTCCGTCGATAATCTGAGCAAATGCACCAAAGTTTGTAATAGAAACAATTGTTGCCTCAACAACATCACCCACATTATACTTTGTGTTGAATAATTCCCATGGATTTTCATCAGGATTCTTGTAACCGAGAGAAATTCTGTTTGTTTCTACATTAAGTTCCTTGATGTAAACTTCGATTGTATCGCCGACACTTACAACTTCACTTGGATTCTTGATTCTTTTCCATGAAAGTTCAGAAATATGAACCATACCATCAATTCCGCCGAGGTCAACAAATGCACCGAAACTCGTGAGAGACTTAACTTTTCCAGTGTATCTCTTTCCAACTTCTGCATTTTCCCAGAATAAAGCCTTAGCAGCCTCTTTCTTTGCAAATTCAGCAGCCTTGATTGAACCAACAGCTCTCTTTTTGCCGTTTTCGTCAACTTCAATAATCTTGAACTCAACTTTCTTTCCGCTGAGCTGTTCAAGGTCGGCATCTATTGAAAGACCTGTAAGAGAAGCAGGGATAAACACTCTTACACCGAAATAGTTAAGAGTAACGCCCTTATTGACAATACGGCTGATTTTACCTTCAAGAATAGTGCCTTCTTCTTTAGCCTTGACAACCTTGTCATATCCAGCCTGTTCATCAAGCAGTTTCTTTGAAAGAGCAACTGTACCATCGCTGTCGTTTACCTTTATAACCATAAGTTCAATTTCGTCACCTACATTAACAATATCTGATGGTTTCTTTGTAGCATCGTCAGTAAGTTCCTCAAGTTTAACATAGCCTGTCTGCTTGATTCCAAGGTCTACAGTAATTTCAGCATTGTCAATGCTCATTACAATGCCTTTAACTCTCTCTCTCGTATGTATTTTTTTGAACGACTGGTCAACAAGCTCTGCAAAATTGACATTTTCGTCCTGATTTTCATTAAGATTTACATTGTCTGTCATTGTGGTTTGTACCTCCTTGATTATATATGCCGGTGTTGACGCTCCGGCTGTTATGCCGATTCTTTCGGCATAAGGCAACTTCAAAGATGAAAGTTCGTCTGAATTTTCTATATGATATGTTCTGCAATAGCGACTGCACACCTCATAAAGTTTCACGGTGTTTGAACTGTGCTTTCCACCCACAACAAGCATAATATCAGAACTCTTAGCAAGTTCAGCCGCATCTGATTGTCTTGTATCGGTTGCATTACATATTGTATCGAATATAACTATATCAGAAGCATCTTCAGGAATCATCTTTAAACAACTCTGCCATTCTATTATATTATAAGTCGTTTGAGCAACAAATGCAAGCTTTTTTTGAAAAATTTTTTGATTTTCCTCAAAAACGTGTTTTAGTTCAAAATTATCCTTAAAAACAAGAAAATTTTGTTTACAATGTCCAATGATTCCTTGCACTTCCGGGTGATTCAAATCACCTGCAATAAGAATAAAATATCCCTCTTTTGTTTTTTCCTCAACAATTTTATGAATCTTTGAGACAAACGGACAAGTTGCATCAAGCATAACATTTTCTTTTTCGGCAATCTGTCTGTATATCTCTTTTCCCACACCATGAGAACGGATTACAACAGTTTCACCGTCAATGAGTTCGTCAACCGATTCAACAACCCTTGCGCCCTTTGACTTCATATCGTTCACAACGTCCTGATTATGAATAATCTCACCGAAAGTTGCTACCTTTGTATTCTTCTCCAGTTCATTATACACCATTTTTACGGCTCTGTCAACCCCGAAACAAAAACCCGCTGATTTTGCTACAGTAACTTTACTCATTTTTGCTCTCCTTATTTTCAGATTCTCCCTCAACAAGCAGTTTTATTTCGTCCATATAGCGATTTTTGAGCTTTACAAGCTGTCGGGGATTCGGATTTGTAAAATCGTCTATGTATTCAGACGGGTCAATCGGTTTTCCATATTTAACTATAACTTTAGTACGGAATTTCAGCTTGTCGCCAAAAACAACGCCCACGGGAATAATTCTTTTTCCCGACCTTGCCGAAATTACGGCTGCACCCGAATGACCTCTATGCACTTTTCCATCTTTGGAGCGTGTACCCTCCGGAAAAATCAGAAAATTAGACCCTTTTTCAAGTCTTTCCAAAGCTGTATCAATTACAGTTGTATCGCCTTTTCCACGTGAAACAGGGTATGCACCAAGAGAATGGATAAGTTTTGCAAACAGCTTGTTTCTGAATAATTCTTCTTTAGCCATAATTGAAAATATTCCTCTGCATCTGCATAAAACAAGCGGAGGGTCTGCATTTGTCCTGTGATTTGATACATAAATGAAATTCTCATTTTTTGGTATATTTTTCATGCCCTCAACTTTAAATCTGAATGATATTGTAAAAAAAATATTCATAATAAGCTTTACAAAGAAGTAATACACACGATACATCAGATTTTTTCCCTCACTATCTCTATTATTTTTTCAACTGCCTGCTCCAATGTGAGATTTGTTGAATCGACAAGAACTGCATCTTCTGCCTGTTTAAGAGGTGCTGTGGCTCTATTCATGTCCTGATAGTCTCTTTTGATTATATCATCAAGTATTTCCTGATAAGGCGGACAGTTCGGCTTTTCGGAAAGTTCTTTATATCGGCGGTTTGCACGTTCTTCAGCTGATGCTGTGAGGAAGATTTTTACATCTGCATTTGGCAAAACAATCGTTCCTATGTCTCGTCCGTCCATGATTACATTATTTTCATTTGCAATTTTCTGCTGTAAGCTGAAAAGATGCTTTCTTACTGCTGGAATTGCAGATGTTCTTGATGCTGACATGGAAATTTCAGGTGTTCGGATTAAATCCGAAACATCTCTGTCACCTAAATAAACTCGCTGTACACCGTCGATAAATTTAAGTGATACTTTTGCATTTTCAAGTGATTTTTCTATATCTTCATCAGATATATTATTTTCCGTGATATAGAGTGCGATTGTGCGGTATAATGCACCTGTATCAACGTAAATATAGCCCATTTCAGCAGAAACTTTCTTTGCAATAGTGCTTTTTCCTGCTCCTGCTGGTCCGTCTATGGCAATATTAATTGTACTCATTTTTTTAGCCTCCTAATAATTGATTAACAGATATTACTAAATCTGTCAGAACTGTTGCAACAGCAATAATGCTGAATCCCATACAAGCCCATTTCGACAGTTTTTCACTTAATCTGCCGGAAATCGGGTGCAGTATGAAAAAATATATCAGTGCAAAAAGCCCGAAGATTGCACTTGATATAACACTTGAACGGTCAAGAATCGACCCCCACCACGTTCTGTAAGTCCAGAATTGCTTGTGAAATATAAACTCCAGAAGATAAGACGAAGCAAGCTCAAATATAGTTGTGATTACAGCTGAAAACAGAAACACAAAAATCGGATTATGCTTTTTCTCTCTCAATACAGCAAGCAGAATAAATGCTCCCACTGCATATATAGGAATTATCGGAAGATGCAACATTCCTCTGTTGTCGAAATAATGCCACATAATCCATATAGTTGCAACTTCATAAATCCAGCCGATAAATCCTGCAACTATAAACTCAAATACATAGCGGAATAATTTTCTTGAAAAATCTTTTTTCATAGGTATAATGATGCTGAATACGCCGTTGAAAAAGCAATCTGCAAATTGAATCCGCCTGTATATGCGTCAACATCTATAACTTCTCCTGCAAAAAATAATCCGCTTACAAGCTTTGACTCCATAGTTTTCGGGTTGATTTCTTTTACGGAAACTCCACCGCTTGTTATAATTGCCTCGTCAATCGGTCTGAATCCCGATATTTTTACTGGAAATGCCTTTATAAGTTCACCGAATTTACGGCGTTCCTCTTTTGTTATGCTGTTTACCTTGCGTTCAGGTGAAATGCCTGATATTTTTACAATAACAGGTATCAGCTTTGACGGCAGTAATTTTCTTATGCCGTTTATGAAGTCTCTGTTGAGATTTTCTGCAAAATCACGCTGTATTCTTGCATCAAGCTGTTCTGGTGAAAGTGCTGGCTTCAGGTCAATTGTGAATTTATAGCGGTTTTTCTGCATTTGTCTTATGTGACTGCTTGCACTCAATACAAGAGGTCCGCTTAATCCGAAATGCGTAAAAAGCATCTCACCAAACTCACTGTATATCACTTTTTCACCGTCATATAGTTTCAGCGTGACATTATGCAGAGAAAGTCCCATCAATTCACTACAGAATTTATCGTCCGAAACAATCGGGACAAGGCTCGGCTTAAGTTCCGTTACTGTATGCCCTGCACTCTCCGCAAGCGTATAGCCGTCACCTGTTGAGCCTGTTACAGAATACGACTTTCCGCCACAAGCTATAAGTACACTGTTACTTCTGTATTCCTTGCCTTGTGCGACAACTCCGCAACAGATACCGTTTTCTATAATCAGCGACTCAACTCGCTTATGTATTATTTTTACATTCAGCTTTTTCAGTTCCTTGTCAAATGCGTTAACTATGTCCTCTGCCTTATCACTTACGGGAAAAACTCTGTTTCCACGCTCCGTTTTAAGCGGTACGCCAATTTCCTCAAAAAAATTCATTGTATCAGATGCACCGAAGTTTGAAAATGAACTGTACATAAATCGGCTGTTTACAGGAATATTTTTCATGTGTTCCTCAACAGGCGAATTATTGGTTACGTTGCATCTTCCCTTGCCTGTAATCCTTAATTTCCTGCCGATTTTTTCGTTAGGCTCAAATATCAGTACGCTTTTGCCGTATCTTGCCGAAAAAACTCCAGCCATACAGCCTGATGCACCTGCTCCGACTATTATAGTATCAGTCACTTTGCACCGCCTTTCAGTCTGCTTAATCTCTCCGCAATTGATTTACGTCTTTCAGTTGTTGCCTGTTCATCTATAATATATCCGCTGTCAGTAAGTAAAATTATGTCACCTGCTTCTGTATTTTCGGGCAGAAGTTCTTTTGAAATATCTGTCATTCCGCTGTCTGTTTCAACTACTGCAAAATCGCCTTCAAATCTGTCAATTATCATCATTGGATTTTTTCCTCCGTTACTGCAAGGCTTTTTCCGTCGGACGTTATAACAACTGTACCGCTTATATCTGTTCTGTAAATCTTGTTTGTATATCCGACAAGCTTTTCAAGTGTAACATCACACGGATGACCATATTTATTGCCCATACCGCAAGAAATAACAGCAATATCAGGCTTTATGACTTCAAGAAATTCCTCTGAACTTGATGTATCACTGCCATGATGTCCGACTTTGTATACATCAATGTCTTCAAGTCTGCCTGATTCAATCATCTCTTTTTCAGCAAGCTTTTCTGCATCACCTGTAAAAATAAAGCTGTTTTCACCATGATGTACTATAATGCCGACAGAATAGTTGTTGGCATTGCTGTAATCGTCACTGCATGGTGCGATTATCTCACACTCTGCATCACCTACACTGAATTTTCTGCCCGTTTCAGCCTCTGTAATTGAATAACCCTTGCTTTCAACAGATGTCATGAAACGCTCAAAATATTTTGTTGTTGGTATATCGCTGTCATCAATATGAGGAAGTATAATTTCACCTATATCATAAGATGCAACGATTTTGTCCATACAGCCCATATGGTCGGAATGTGGGTGAGTTCCTACAACATAATCAAGTTGAGTTATACCCTGCTTTTCAAGATACGCTTTCACTGTATCATCCTCGCCGATTTCTCCGCAGTCGATAAGAAGTGTATCGTCACCATTTTCAAGCAGAATACAGTCGCCCTGTCCTACATCTATATAATGCACCTGCAAATTTGAATCTGCTACACCTGTTAAAACTTCGTCGCTTTTATCAGGTATTCCAAAAAAAATACCTGCAATTACAGCTATAACAAAGCCAATTATCCATATCAGCCCTTTTTTCTGCGGTTTTTCTGGACTTGCTTTTGATGTGGCTTTCTTTTCTGCCATTGTTTTTCACCTCCTTTATTAGTCTTTTTAATATTATCCTCAACCAAACATTTCGGAGAACTGCCAATTAAATCAAATCTTTTAGCTTTTTTCAGTGCCGACAGTACAATATCTCTGTTCTGCGGTTTGAAATACTGCAACAAAGCCCTCTGCATAGCCTTTTCCTCCGCAGTTTTCGGAACGTACACTTTTTCCATTGTGTATGGGTCAAGCTCTGTATAGAACATACACGTTGAAATAGTTCCGGGTGTAGGATAAAAGTCCTGCACCTGTTCAGGGTGGATTTTATTATCACGCAAAAACAAGGCAAGGTCTATTGCTTCATTTAACGTACTTCCGGGGTGTGATGACATCAGATAAGGCACAAGATACTGCTCTTTGTCTATACTCTTTGTTATCTCATAGAAACGCTTCTGAAATGCCTTGTACGCTTCTATATGTGGTTTACCCATTTTATCAAGTACAACGGCTGAACAGTGTTCAGGGGCAACCTTAAGCTGTCCGCTTACATGGTACTTTATCAGCTCACGCATAAACTCATCATCTTTATCCGCCATAAGATAGTCATAACGTATTCCCGAACGTATGAACACACGCTTGATGCCCTTTATTTTGCGGATTTTTCGGAGCATTGCAAGGTATTCCCTATGGTCTGCTTTAAGTGCGGGACACGGAGTAGGAGCAAGGCACTTTTTTCCCATGCACAAGCCTTTTTTAAGCTGTTTCTCACATGATGTATGACGGAAATTAGCTGTAGGTCCTCCGACATCATGTATATATCCCTTGAAATCGGGCATTTGTGTTATGCGTTCTGCTTCTGCCAATACCGATTCTTCACTCCTGACAGTTACACGTCTGCCCTGATGCAATGCAATTGAACAGAAATTGCAGTAGCCGAAACAACCCCTGTTGTGCGTTATTGAGAAACGAACTTCCTCAATTCCCGGAACACCGCCCATTTCTTCATATATCGGGTGATAACGTCTTGTATACGGCAGACTGTATATGTAGTCAAGTTCTTCTGTTGTGAGACTTTTTGCAGGCGGATTCTGCACAAGCATCATTTTTCCGTGACGCTGAATAATTGTTTTGCCATACACTTCGTCTTGCCAGTCATATTGTATTTTTGTAGCCTTTGCATACTCTGTTTTATTGTCACGCACCTGCTCAAATGATGGACACTGTGCCGAACCTATAGGCGTATTTATCGGCTCTGTCAGGTAGCAAGTTCCACGTATATCGTGAATATTTCTGATATTCTCACCGTTTGCCAGACGTGTGCAGAGTTCCTGAATCTGATGTTCGCCCATGCCGTACATCAGCAAATCCGCACCGCTGTCAACAAGAACAGACGGACGGACTGCATCGTCCCAATAATCATAATGTGCGAAACGTCGCAGAGATGCTTCAAGTCCGCCTATTGCTATCGGAATGTCTCCGAAATACTCACGAAGTTTCTGACAATACACAATAACAGCTCTGTCAGGACGTTTTCCAGCTTTTCCGCCTGCTGTATAGGCATCATCTGAACGCTTTCGCTTTGCCACTGTATAATGTGCAACCATTGAATCAATATTTCCTGATGTCACAAGAAAAGCATATTTAGGCGCACCGAATTTTCTGAAATCCCTGTCAGTTCTCCAGTCAGGCTGTGAGATTATGCCTATTGTATAGCCCATAGCTTCTATGAGACGTGTAACTATTGCTGCTCCGAAACTTGGGTGGTCAACATAGGCATCACCTGTTATATAAATGAAATCAAACTGTGTTATCCCCTGTTCGTCCATTTCTTTTTTTGTCAAAGGAATAAATTTATTGTACAATTCTGTACCTCCTAATCCATATCATAAGCAAAATATGAACCAAAACTGTGGTTTTTGATACTCTCTTTGTCCGTTATCCAGTAAACATTCCATATACAGCCCTCATCAAACCCATACTGCAAAAGAAGTATATCATCTCCCTTGACTTCGGGGGCGTTTCCTCCAAAAACATAGCCAAAAAGTTTATCTCCTGTGCTTACAAGGTCATCAGGGTCATAGCCATAATCAGAAACAAGGTCTCTCAAATCCTCATAATCAACGCCGTATTCGTCATACTCCTCTTGTGCCTCAAATTCGATTATACATTCTCTCTCATCAGAATTTCCGCAGCGTCTCAAAGTTGACATATCACCATCCCAGTAGATAATATCATAATCGGGTTCTTCAAAATTTTCAAGCGGTTCCGGATTCCAGAAAATATAAAGCATACCCGTTTTAGGCAGAAGATTTTCAACGTCTGCACCCGATTCGGCGATTTCACACATATTAAGCTGAATCACCAACGACATATCAGGTAATTCTATTTCAGGCGGCAAATCAGGACAACCTGTCTTGCTCGCTCCTATCGGGATTTCGCCCTCTGCCAAGCGGTATTTCAGTATAACCGCATTTCTGTAGTTCTCTTTCAGAATCTCCGCTTCTTCGGTGTAACCGGCTCTTTCCAACTGTTCAAATAAAGTTAATTCTTTAGACATATTATTTATCCTCCTTTAATTTGCTAATCCATATCAAAATCAATTAAAACTCTTGAAAAATCAAGATTTTTCAGGTCGGATTTTTTTATAATCCAGTAGACTTTCCATATACAGCCCTCATGACAATCAAACTGAAACAAAAGCACATCTTCTGCTTCAAAAATCTTATTTCTGTCTATAGGATAACCCAGTAGTTTATCATCGCTTTCAACAAGCGCATCGGGGTCATATCCATAATTTGCCACAAGGTCTCTCAAGCCCTCACAATATACACCTTTTTCGTCATATTCCTCATATATTCTCCCACCGTGTACCTCAAATTCTATGGCATATTCTTCCTTGCCAGAATTTCCGCAATGCCTGAGAGTTGACATATCGCCATTCCAATAGATAACATCATATTTACATTTATCTTCAATTTCATAATTCCAGAAGATATACAATATACCCGTTTTCGGCAGAAGATTTTCAACGTCTGCACCCGATTCTGCAAGTTCATAAAGGTTAATCTGTACGACCAACGGCATATCAGGTAATTCCATTTCAGGCGGTAAATCAGGACAACCGCCACTTTTACTCGCTCCCACAGGTACTCCATCAGGCGATACTCTGTAGTAAATATGCACTGCGTTTCTGTAATATTTTTTAATTATTTCCGCTTCTTTGGTGTAACCGTCTTCCGCAAGCCATTCAAATAAAGTTAATTCTTCAGACATATTATTTATCCTCCAGTTGTCTCATTTTCCACTCGTCGAACTGCATTTTCGACATGAGTACTTTTCTTGGCTTTGCCCCCTCACTTGGTCCTACTATTCCACGCTCCTCCAGTTCATCTACAATTCTTGATGCTCTCGCATAACCTAATTTCAGCTTTTTCTGTAGCATAGTAGTTGAAAGCTGTCCTGCATTGACTGCAACTTCTGCACCTCTGATAACATAATCCTCGTCGCTTCCCGCTTCAAATCCGCTTGCCGATACATCTCCGCCCTTACTGCCTTTTGTCTGTGGTACGAAACTTTCGACAGCTTCAATAATCTGCGGATTATAATTACTCTCTGCCTGACTTCTTATAAAGTCAAGAGTATTTGCAATATCCTTTGATGATGCAAAACAACCCTGTATTCTTACAGGCTTGCTCATTCCGATTGGCATATACAGCATATCGCCGTTGCCCAGCAGTTTATCAGCTCCAGCCATATCAATAATAGTACGTGAATCCACCTGCGACATTACAGAAAGTGCGATACGGCTCGGAATATTTGCCTTGATAAGTCCCGTGATTACGTCCGTAGTCGGTCTCTGAGTTGCAACAACAAGGTGCATACCTGCCGCACGTCCCATTTGTGCAAGACGGCATATTGAATCCTCAACTTCCTTGCCTGCAACAAGCATCATATCCGCTAATTCGTCAATAAATATAACAATCTGTGGCATAAAGTCCAAATCTTCATCATCTTTTATAAGTTCATTGTACGATTTCAGGTCGTTTGCACCGATTTCAGCAAACTTGTTATATCTCCGCATCATCTCATTAACTGCCCAGTTCAATGCACCAGCCGCCTTTTTTGCTTCCGTAACTATCGGTATAAGCAGATGCGGTATGCCCTCAAATACCTTGAACTCAACAACTTTCGGGTCAATAAGAATAATCTTTACTTCATCAGGCTTTGCATTATAAAGAATACTCATGATTATTGAACGTGTACAGACTGATTTACCTGAGCCGGTTGTACCTGCAATTATAACGTGTGGCATTTTTGTAATATCCCCGACAATTGCATTTCCTGCAATATCTTTTCCAACAGCAAATGCAAGCTTACTTTTTGCAGTTCTGAACTCCTCCGATTCAAGTATTTCCCTTAACATGACAGTATCTTTATTTATATTCGGTACTTCAATTCCGACAGCTGCTTTTCCCGGAACAGGTGCTTCAATTCGTACGCCCTGCGCCGCAAGACTTAAAGCTATATCGTCTCCAAGTCCCCTGATTTTCGATACTTTTATTCCCGAACCTGGCTTAACTTCATATCGTGTAATTGAAGGTCCTCTGAAAATATCAACAATTTCTACCTTGACGGAAAAGCTGTCAAATGTTTTTACTATAGTATCAGCCTTTTCAAGCATTTCCGCTTTTGCTTCCTCACTGTTGAAATTATTGTCAGATGGTGTAAGAAGTTCTATTGAGGGGAGTACATACAAAGTCTGCTGAACATACTCTTTAACAGGCTCACTTTGTTTCTCAACGAAAATCTTTGGCTTTTCTTTCTTCTTTGTGGCATTGTTTATCAGCATTTCAAGGTCATCAAAAGCATCTCTGCTGACATTCTGATTTTCCTCTGTATCTGCACTTCCTTTTTTTGGTGCAGTATAATCATCAAAAAACGTTTTTTCAGTTTCGGGACGATTTTCGTCAGGCAGAGGAATATCAAACATCAAACTAAATTCTTCCTCCTCTTTTGTAAGCACACGTTTTTCCTCTGCTATATGAATTTCAGGAAGTGGAGTATAAAAATTCTGTACCGACTCTGCAACTTCTTCAACTGTTTCTTCTGTATTGTCTAATTCGGATTCTTCGGTGTCGTCGTCCTCGTCATATTCTTCCTCATTTTCATAATCTTCATTGTAAAAAAGTTTTTTCAATGGCTCAAATGGAGAAATAACAGCATCAAATACATCAACAATTCCTTTACCCGAAAAAAGCAGTGCAAGCACCAGCCCGATAAGTATAATAACTATTCTTGCACCCATTTTCCCGAAAATCACAAAAAGCAGTCCTGCAATCGGCAGAGATACTACACCACCGCCCCTGAATTTCACACCGTCTGTATAAAGACTGATAATATAGCTTAAAAAGTCATTGCCGGGAATAGTTCCGACTGTAAAAATCTGAATAGCGGAACTTATAAGAACAGCCCAGACACTTCCCCATAAAGTTTTGCCGATTATTTCATCTTTTTTCTTATCCAGTCCCATAAGGACAGATACATACATAAGTATAGCAGGTACACTGAATACCGACCAGCCAAAAACTCCCCACAAAACATTGTGCATATAGCTCCAGCCTGCTGAACCTTTTATCAATATTATAAGTGCTATCAGTATTCCTGTTGCAAACATTGTTACTGATACCACACGCTTCATTTCTTCTATGTAGTCAACTTCAACAAGCTCATCGTCATCTTCTTCATAGTCGGGCTTACTCTTGCGAGTATAGCCCTCATCTTCGTCAAATTCTTCTGCTATATCTTCATTTTTCTTTTTTCGTGCCATTTTATCACCTTCCTATCTGTATCTTTTGTCTGTATTTTCAATCATTTCATAAAGGCAGTCCATAGCATCTCCGAGACTTCCGAGCCTGTCAATAAGTCCGATATTGACCGCTTTTTCACCATCAACAACAGAGCCGACATCAAGCACAAGTTCATTTGTATTCATCATAAGAGTGCGGAACTCATCTTCTTTTACGTTGCTGTTTACTGTAACAAAACTTACAATTCTATCCTGCATCTTGTCAAAATATGAAAGTGTCTGCGGTACTCCTAATACTGTTCCATTCATGCGTACAGGGTGAATTGTCATTGATGCAGACGGCACTATAAATGACATTTTCGCACTGACCGCAAGCGGTACACCGATAGAATGACCGCCACCGACAACAAGCGATACTGTCGGAGTTTTCATGCCTGATATAAGTTCAGCTATTGCAAGTCCTGCTTCAACATCTCCGCCGACTGTATTGAGGATAATTATAAGACCCTCAACGCTTCTGTCCTGTTCAATTGCAACAAGTGCGGGGATAATATGCTCATATTTTGTAGTTTTATTCTGCTCATTAAGCACATAATGCCCCTCAATCTGCCCGATAATAGTAAGACAGTGTATTAGATGCTTTGTATTATGCACATCAACCTGTGCTTCACTCTCTGCAACATTTATTTCTTCCTGATTCTTTTCCTTATTATCCACAATATACACACTCCTGAATTTATTTTCAGTTTATTATGCCCTTTTCAGAAGTGAATATACATTTATAATTATATAATATTCTGCTCATAAAGTCAAGAGAAAATCAAAATGCTTTTTGATATAAAAAATAATAGCAAGTGGCAGACAATCTGCATATTATAATATATGCCGAAAAGCATAAACACAAAATCCCCGATAAAAAGGAGGGATATAACTATGACTGAATATACTGCTGAAATGCCCTCATACACTTATGCTATGAAAGCCGAAAAACTTCTCAAAGCAAGAGGGATTCGCTGTGAAATAAAAAGACGTGAGGAGGGCTGTGGATATAACATTTGTCTCTACAATAAAACTTCATTTGAAATATTGAGAAAAAACGGTATTCCGTTCAAATTAAAGGAAACGGAGGAAAGCTGATGATTATAAATTTTGACAATTCCGCTACTACTTTTCCAAAGCCTCTATCTGTTAAAAAGGCTGTTATATCAGCCATGGAAAAATATGGAAGTTCTGGCAGAGGAGGTCATTATATAGCCTCTGAAACATCAAAAGCTGTTTTCTCTGCACGTGAAACTGTAGCCGATTTTTTCGATGCCAGACCCGAAAACGTCGTTTTCACATTAAACTGCACTCATGCTCTTAATTTTGCCATACAAGGTATAATGAAAAACGGCGGTCATATGATAATAAGCGGAATGGAGCATAATTCATCTGCACGACCTGCCACAAAACTTGCTAATGACAAAAAAATCTCTCTTTCTATTGCGCAGGTATATCCTGAAGACGAAAGAACTATTGAAAGTTTCAGAAATCTGATAAGAAGCGACACAAAAGCAATTGTATGCACGATTGCAAGCAACGTTACAGGACAGATTCTGCCTTATCATGAAATAGCTGAACTATGCAGAAAAAATGACATCTGCTTTATTGCAGACGGCGCACAGGCTTGCGGAATACTTGATATAAAAATGAGTGATGGCATAAATATTCTATGCACGGCAGGTCACAAAGGACTATACGGCATAACAGGAACAGGACTGCTTATTTCGGACGAAAAATATAAAATAAATCCTATAATTCAAGGTGGAACGGGAAATCTGTCACAAAGTCTTATTCAGCCTGATTTACTGCCTGAAAGTCTTGAAAGCGGAACGGTCGGAGTTATCGGCATAATTTCTGTCAAGTCAGGCATAGAATTTGTAAGAGGTATGGGAATTGACAGGATTTTTCGGCATGAGGAAAAAATCTGCCGAAAATTTATATCTGAACTGAAAAAAAATAAAGATGTGACAATTTACAGAAGTCCTACTGCTGAATATGTTCCGATTGTATCTTTCAATATAGACGGTATAAAGTCGGAAACCGTTGCACAGATTCTTGCAAAAAAAGGCTACTGTCTCCGTGCAGGATTTCACTGCTCGGCTCTTGCACATTCACAGCTTGGCACAAGCACGGGAACTGTACGTTTTTCGCCGTCCATTTTCAGCCGTGAAGCTGATGCAATACGTCTTGGAAATGAAATTAACCGCATAAATAAAAATAAATTGTGATAATTTTGCAAAAATAAGAAAAAAACTATACCCTCAACCTAAAGTAGAGGAGAATTGTTGAA
>CAMWKY010000012.1 GCA_947174965.1 uncultured Ruminococcus sp.
ATGAAATATCATATATTAAACACTTTTAGGCGTTCTTTTACACTTATAACTGTAGTTTCCATGTCTTGCGTAATGTCGTTTACAACATCAAATGCGGTTGAGTCAAATGCAGAATTGCCAAAAGGGTGGCTACTCTGGCACAGCTACAGTGAATACGCAGCACTGGACAGCAAGCTATATTTGCGAACACCGGACGACAAAGTAAAAGTGATTAGCGGTGACTTCGTTCATGCAATGAACGGCAGTTTTGGTATCACACCAGAACAGATTGCTTTTATGGCAATTGACAACAGTGCAGATGAATGGGATATTTATCTCTATGATAACGGTAATATCACAAATCTCACGAAGAACAGCGGATTCCGTAATGAAGACCCGAAATGGTCACCTGACGGAAAAAGTATCGTGTTCAAACGTGGTTATTGGAGCAGTTCAGTAAATGATTTTGTTTATAACCTTGCGCTGTTGAATGTTGAATCAGAAGAAATTATCATGCTGACAGATGACACCGACGAGGAGGCAATGCCGTGCTATTCGGAGGACGGAAAATATATTTATTATGCAAGCTACATTAACGGTATTGGCTCGATATGCCGTATGGATATTGCTTCGCATAACATTGACACTGTATATTCTGAAAACAACATAACTGCGTACTATCCAATCACAGCAGACAGAAATTTATACTTTACGAAATGGCATGATGCGGATAACCGATGCAATCAGATAATGAAATATGACGGCAGAAAAATACACAGCTTACCCTTTAATTCGGATTTGTTTGACTGTTCAGATGCCTGTCCTGTTAATGAAAATATGATGATATACAGCAGTACTGCGGACGGTGACTATGACCTATTCTTTTATAACGGTGAATATTCTGTTAAGCTGACGGAGCTTTGCGGCAATAAAAATGAGCTTGGTGCGGACTACTATTCATTTGAGAAATATGAAAATTATCTGAACAACAGCAGGATAATGGGCGATGTCAACTGTAATGGTGAATTTAATATTGCCGATGTAGTGCTGCTGCAAAAATGGCTGCTTGATTTTTCGAATACAGAACTTGCAGACTGGAAAGCAGGAGACTTGTGTGAGGATGATAGACTTGATGTGTTCGATTTTTGTTTGATGAAACGAGCGTTGATTCAAACAATGGCGCATAATCCCTTAAACTTGCTGATTGGAATGGAGTATGAAGATGCTGTCCGAAATGCTTATATTTCAAAATCGGAGTATAATTACCAGATTGCAGGAAACCTGAAAAGTACAATTGAGGACAAAATGGGTCGTCCTCTGGACTATTCAATTGACCGGTTTTATTTCGTAAATAATGAAAAACTCGGCTTGAACAGCGATACCAAATATCTGTATAATACAAGCACAATGGACGTTTACTACGTCAATGAAGATACAAAAATGAATTGTGCAACATGGTACTGGAAAGGAACGAAAGCTGCTTTATATGGAATTGATGACGATGCAGAAAAGCAGAATGAATTTTTAGATGCAATGGAATTTTACGGTATTACCAAAATTTACTATTCTATTGGCGCAAATAAACTGATAAAAAACAAGGATATGGTAGAAGCTTTTGTAAAAAACGCTTATGCACGGAACATGAAGGTGTATCTTGTGACAGGTGAAAAGATGTGGCTATATGAGGATAGCTACCAGACAGCGATTTATAATATTTTTGACAAGGTTAAGGAGTATAATAGTCTGGTCAGTTACGATGCAAGATTAGCCGGAGTTTCTTATGATGTTGAGGTATGGACAAACTCAGAATTTAACTGGAAGAATAATGATGCAGCGAGATACCAGCAAGTGAAATTTATCGAAACAGCGCAGAAATATGCGGAGTCTAAAAATTTATCTGTATCCTATTGTCTGCCATTCTGGATTGTCCAATATGATTACACAGACGACGAGGGGGTTACACGGAACATTTATGATTCTATCACGCAGATTGCAAATGATACGATATTAATGGTGTACCGTGACAGTGCAGGCGCAGTCGAGAAATTGGTAACAGGGGTACAGAACAATGCAAAAAATTCTGTTTTCTATTACATAGAAAAGAATAACTGCAATTTGGAAATCGCCGTGGAGGTAAACGAAAGCAGCGAGGGGGACTATGTTACATTCTACGAGGAAGAAAAAGAAAATCCCGGTTATGTTAATGTGGCGATTGCCACGATAAAATCCAATCTGGAAGCCTATAAATACCGCACAACCTTTGCAATTCATCATGCAATCGCTTTGTATGAGTACTATTTATCCATGTGAACGAATGCTATGAAAAGAAATAAACTGTCCATTTTTGTCTATTTTGAACAGCATTTGGTTGTTATGACACAAAAATTATATGTATATTTGTGCGAAACGCTGATTTTGTCTGAAAACTATTTACAAATCAGGAATTATATGCTATACTATCATCATGGTTCGGTTGATGTTTCCAATATCACCGAAATGATGCCCACAACTGCCGTATCATTGCGGTATATGTGCAGGAGGAAACTATGGCGGATAAAAAAATCAACAAAAAAACCGAAACATCTTCGGAGATTACAGAACAGACAGAAAAGCCTCTGCGGAAAAAATTCCGCATCAGACTAAAACACATCATAACGGCATTTCTTAGTCTTGTCGCTGTCGCTGTACTCTGTTCTGCTTTTTTTCTGCCTGTTATACAGGTGTCGGGAGACAGCATGGAACCTCTGCTAAGCAACGGCGACATCGTACTCCTTTATAAAACCGATGTTTTCGAGCGTGGCAGTCTCTGTTGTGTATCGTGGAAAAATAAGCTTATGCTGAAACGTGTTATCGGGCTTTCAGGCGATGTCATAAATATTGACAAAGACGGCAATGTTTATGTCAACGATGAATTTCTTGAAGAACCTTATGTAATGGATAAGGCTCTCGGAGAATGTGATATTACATTGCCTTATACCGTGGAGGAGGGTGAAATATTTTTTCTCGGCGACCATAGGGAGACATCTATCGACAGCCGTCTGTCTGCTGTCGGTTGTATTGAGGAAAAACAGGTTGTTGGCAGAGTTCTGGTAAAGCTCTGGTCTATTGAGCCTGAAAATTAAACCGGAAAGTGAGGTAGTTGTATTTGAAAAAAAAGTTCAAGCGGTCTGTTGAAAAAACGACTGCAAAAATCAAACAACGCAGAATAATGTCGGCACTTCTTGCATTTTCTATGGTTGTTTCCAACGGAATATCCGTAAATCTCTCCAAAATCGGCTTTACAGCGGTTGCAGAGGATTCGGCAGATGATTCAATCGATATTGCACCTAAATCTCCACTTGATGACAAACCGATTGACAACGGCGGAGAACAGGCTGAAGAAAATGACACTGAGACTCCTGACGACAGTGGACAGACTGACGGAGACGGAGAGCCAGCTATCGAAGATAAAGAAATTAACAATGCTAAAGATGATAGCGAACAGCCTGATGTTGAGGAAGAAGCAACTGATGAAGATATTGCAACGCTTGCGGAAGATGATGAGCAAGAAGAAGATGTGAATGCTCCTGTTGTTGATGTTTCGCCATGGATAACGATAACTGATGGTGTTTACAGAGCATATAATAAAAGTGCATATAACAAGAGTAGCAATTCAAAAGCCGCTGCAGTTGATTTGTCAAATCCTAATGCTCCTAAGGTCGATTTAACCGATAACAAATATACCAATCCTCTTGTTATTTATAATGGGACAACGCTGACAGTTGAAGGATATACGCCATATTATGAGTTCGAAAACGATGAGTATATAACTGATGCAAAGTTCTATGGTATAAATGTCAAGGGTCAGTATGATGTAAGTGAACCAGAAGATTCTGGTAAGGAATCACGATTCATTCAAGTAGGGGACACTATCAAAGAAGAGGTTGATATAACAGACGCAACAGGAAATACTCAAAAGATGCTGAAAATTACAAGTCAGTTCAAGGCTAACGACATCGAAGCAGATGATATTGGTGTCTACTGTGTGACTTTTAATACGGGAAACCTAAAAGATGCAAATGAATGTAAGCAGTTGTTTCTTTATCAGCGTCCTACACTTATTTCCATTAAGTCACAGTATGATCTGAAAGACATGAACCGAATAAATGAACGACTGGCTGGTGCAACTGATATTGGTGATGTTCCCGGTATTGATGCTGACGGTAATGTTATTATTGGTAAATACAATTCTAACTGCGAACTTGATGGACGAGGATATCAGGTACATATCGGTGATCCGCTTGAAATACAGGGTGCAGCTATAAACGGAAATTACGGAACGTTTGAGTTAGTGGATAACGATTATATTAAGATTGCAAGTCAAGCAAACGGACTCGTTAAATTCAGTTTTGAGGAAGACAGATATGACAAAGCTTGGGGTACATCTGTAAAACTTACATACAAAACAGGAGTTAAAGATGAATATGACAATTATGTAGTGGAGGACTGCTACTTGACTATTACCAGCGGAGGTTATGACAGGAAATATGATCATGCCGATATTGAGATTGCAGACGGCGGTAAGTATACCGTTGAAAGCGAGGAAAAAAACGGTGATAAGCTTGTAAAAAAAGAGAAGCTTATCTATGATGCATATATTGAGGATGTAAACTACAGCGAGATTTATAACAGTAAAAGTCAACTCATTGAAAGATATGAGAATGGTCAGTATTGGAAAAATCCGAAGTATAAGATAGGCGATGCACAGTATGAGCTTACATCAAAGTGGCTCGTTAATGATGAGCGTAAAGCAGGTATTAGCTTCAAAGCAGGCGATGACTACGTATTCTTTATGAGAAGAAGAGATTATCTGATTCTTAATCCGGGTGCAACTCTTAGTGTAAAGGAAGCTTCGCAAGTAGGTGGTTACCAAATCATAGACGGTAGAGGCAAGGTACAGAATGTTCAATCAATAACAGCAAATGAAGGCATCTATGTTATAGCTAATGTGAATGATGATGGTGCTCTCGACCCTGTTTGGGGAGATTCTTGGAAAGATAAGAAAGATAACTATGGTACAAGAAAAGTCTATAAAGACGGCGGTAAAATCATAATTACTGGTGCGGATTCAAAGAATACGCTTTGGGTAACAAAAGACGCAACAGGAAAAGTAACAGATATTATAGTTCCTAAGAAAGTTAAAGATAAGGATGGTAATGATGTGAAAGATGCGGATGGTAATGTTGTATATGAGATACCGCGTCCTAATAACTCCAAAGACATAGAAGAAAATAAGCCTATTATCATCAAGAGTGAAACAGAAATCTACTATCCTGATAGGGTTGATTGTGCAAATCACATATTCTATGTAGGTAAAACTGAATATTCCTATACTGACAACGAACTGTATTTTGGAAAAGACGATATAGCTGTATCTCAGATTACATCTAACGGAAATACCTACGAAGATTACAATGAAATCATTGGTGACGGTATTGTTGTTCAGGATCATGTTGATCATGCGCTCTTTGATGTACAGCTTGTTTTGAAACCTAACAAAGAAGTGGTAACATATTATGATACTGAAGCAATCGGTGAGGTTATCAGCAGAGTAGAGACTACTCTTTATGATGCAAAAGGTTATCCTGACAAAAAGACAATTGAGTATTATGAAAATGGCGCACCAACCAAAAAAGAAGAAGTTGATTTGCCTAATCCAGAAGATGCTGATATGAAAAAAATCACAATCCCTTCTGTTCAAATCGAAATGGATGCTCAGGATGTAATTGATGCACATAACAAGTGTCCTGACCACTCTGGTCTTGACTTTACAGTAACTTCTGATATTCAAAAGCTTATCACACTTCAATACACAAGCGCAGCTCCAAAAGCTACAAAGAAGTATAATGGTTCGACAAGTCTCGGCGATAAATCGTATGAATTTGAACTCGTTGATAGCGACAACACTGTTGTAAGCCGTGTAAAAAATGATGAAGACGGTAATATTGAGTTTGATTCTCTTGAATTTTTCAACACAGGAACTTATGAATACACAATGCGTGAGGTGGCTAATGAAGATGATAAAACAACACGCTACGACGATACTACATATACAGTAAAGGTAAATGTGACTGAAATTAAAGAAGAGGAAAAAGTCACAGGACTGATGGCGAGTGTGTCATACTACAAAGATAATTTAATAGATAATACAGATGTGGTATTCAACAATTACCCGATGCCACAGTTCTATAAACTCCCCTCAGCAGGTGGACCAGGCGTGTACATATACATTATAAGCGGTGTAGGACTTATGCTTTCTGCTGCTGTAATGTATTGCAGAAAGCGAAAGGAGGAGTGATTTTATCATTAAAACCACGAATCCAATACCAAATATAAAAATAATACATAATTGAAAGGAAAATACTATTATGAAAAAGTTTAAAGCACTTACAGCAAGTATACTTGCATCAGCAATGGTTATGTCTATGACAGCAGGTTTTGCGACTTTTGCAGCAGAGGGTGAAGAAACCACACCAACTACATCTAATGACATACAAAAAGTTGAAGTTAAAGATGGAGAAACTACAAAAGTTACTTATATAATCAGCGTTCAGCAGTCTGATGCAGAAAAAGGCAAGAAAGAGACTGTTAATCACAAATATGAGGCTTATCAGATTTTTACTGCACAAATGGTGACAGACAGTAATGCGGAAGAAACAGAAGGAACTGAATCAAAAGAAAAGTTTAATGTTACAGGCTGGGGCAGTGGAATTACTAATCCTAAAGATTTGATTGATGAACTTCAGAAAACCGAAAAGTTCGTAGTAGGTAATGCAAATATATTTGCTGGAATTACTGTAGATGCTAATAATGATGTATCTGCTAGTAAAGTTGCAGAAGTTCTGACAAATGCAGAAACAGATGAAGAAAAAATCTTCCAATATGACAATGAATATATTCAGGCATTTGCAAAGATTGTTGGCAAGTATCTTGACAGTACAAAGGCAGTAAAAGCAGAAAAACCAGCAGACAGCGCAGCTTTGACTGATATTGAGGTTGATAGTGCAGGCTACTATCTCATCAAGGACACAGAAGGCTCTCCAACTGTAGGTGATAGCAAATACGAGGCAGGAAAAACAAGATATATCCTTACACCTACTGATACAATCAACCCTACAGCAAAGGCTGATTATCCTACTATTGACAAGAACATTGTTGAGGGTGATAATCTTGTTGACTACAACACTGCTGCAATCGGCGATACAATCGTATATCAGCTTGATTCAAAGGTACCTGATATGACAGGCTACAACAAGTACTACTATATCGTTAATGATACAATGTGTGAGGGTCTTACTTTTGATTACAAAGAAAAGAACGTGTCAGAAACAGTTAATGAAGGAGAAGAAACAGAAACTACAGTTTCTCTTAAATCTGGTGAAGGTGTATCTGTTGTAATCACTCCTGCTAATGGAGGAAAAGAAATTACATTAGAAAATCAGGCTCCTAATGAGTATGATAAAGATACAGACCAAGAATTTTACGTTGAAACGACTGATAATAATGGAAAAACAGAAGTTAAAATAGTTATCAAGAACTTTATCCAATATGAAAAGGGTTCTGATATTAAAATCACATATAATGCAATCCTTAACGAAAATGCTAATATAGGCACAACAGGCAACCCGAATGTTGTTGACCTTACATTCTCAAATGACCCTAACTTTGATTACGGTGGTGATAAAACTCCTGGCAATCCTCCTCCTGAGAATCCAGACGAGCCCGGTCCAAAAGAGCCCACAGGTGTGACTCCTAAATTCGAGGTTATAACATATACAACAGGTATTGAGATTACAAAGGTTGATGCAAACAATAAGGAAAAGACACTTAAAGGTGCTGAGTTCATGATTCAGGGCGAAAGCTTGACAAAAGTTCTCATTAAAGATGCTGAAGTCTTTGAGGAGGCTACAGATGGTACTTACTATTTGTTAGCAGACGGTAAATATACTGAAACTGCTCCTGATGATGCAGATGAAAATACTAAAAAATATAAGAAAGTTCAAAAGATTGTTGCTTTTACAGAAGAAGACGATAGTAAGGTTATGAAAGAACTTAAAGTAGATGACGACGGAAGTTTGAAGATTTACGGTCTTAATGAAGGCACATACACTATCACCGAAACAAAAGCTCCTGAGGGCTATATTATCAAGGATAAGTCAAAGAAAGTTACAATCAGTGCTTTAAGAAATGCCGGTGAAATGGTAATTGAAAACAAGAAATGTACTTGGAATTATGAACTTACAGGTGTTGAGAAGGTAGACAGCAATGTTAGAGAATCAGATGGTATCTTAGAATTCAAGATTACTAACCCTAAGGGTGTTACACTTCCTGGAACAGGTGCTTTCGGTACTAAGCTTATCTATGCTTTAGGTACACTCTTTACAGGTACAGGCGCAGCTTATATGGTTTCCAAGAAAAAGTCCAAGAAAGACTAATAATAATCAACGATTAATCATACTATAATATCTCTGAAAGGGCAGGGGAGTGTCCGCCCTGAGAGAACCGCAGTAAATAATATTTGCTGATTTGGTACGGCTCACGGAAAGAGAGCGACATATTGCATCTTTCCGTGAGAGTTCCTGCGGTTATAATAATAGGGAGAGGTCAATGGAAAAGGAGAAACGTAAAGGAAAGCGTTCATCAATATTAATAATAATAATCTTTCTTATTGGCTTGTCCCTGTTGCTATATCCGTCAATCGGTGACTTTATAAACTACAGAAAGGCATCGGAGACTGTTAAGGAATCAACAAAAATAGCAAGTGAAATGCCAGAGGAAGAAAAAGAAGAGATATTCTCCTTTGCCGAAGAATACAACAGAATGCTTTTTGAAACGGAAGACAGCTTTTATGTGCCGTCTCTGATAAGCGGATATGAATCTGCTCTTGATATTACAGGAACAGGTATCATGGGCTATTTGAAAATAGACAGTATTGATGTTGAACTTCCTATTTATCATACAGTAGATGAAATGGTGCTTCAGGTTGGTGTAGGACATCTTCCAGGCTCAAGTCTTCCTGTAGGAGGACAAAATACTCATGCTGTATTGTCGGGGCATCGTGGAATACCAAGTTCAAAGCTGTTTACCGACCTTGATAAAGTGCAGATTGATGATACATTTACAATAACTGTTCTTGACCGTGTACTTACCTATAAAGTTGACCAGATAAAAACAGTGCTTCCAAGAGATGTAAGTGATTTGCAGATTGTTCCGGGTATGGATTACTGTACACTTCTTACCTGCACACCTTATGGTGTCAATACTCACCGTCTTCTTGTAAGAGGAGTTCGGCAGGATGTTGACTATGAGCCAATAGTTACTGATGAAAATCAGCAGACTGAAACAACAGAAACTACTTTATCAGTGACCACAAGAACTCCTGTTCAGACAGAAATTGCTGAAGACGGAACACCGATTATCTATGTAGCTAATGAAGCATTTCGTATTGAAACATTTATAGTAATGGCAATTCTTGCAGTGCCTATGCTGATAATAATGCTTATTTATCAGCTTATAAGGGAAATTGCAGTAAGAATTATAAGAATTTTCAGACACAATAAACATAATGCCATAGACCGTAAAACAAATGATGAAAATTCGGATAACGAAAAAACCGATTGAAAATAATTAGTCAATTGTTACTAATGGCATTTTGAAATATACAAAGGGGGGCTGATTTATTTGTCCAAAAAAACAATTATTAAAAGATTGGGAGCTGTACTCTGTACTATAGGAGTATTGTGTTGGACATCGGTTTTATTGCTTATGAATTCATTTGCCGCTGATGGTATTACGAATCTCACCTTAGAGTGTCAGACTCTTTGGGGTGATATTATTCCAAATGAGGAATGGAATATCTATAAGGTGGCTGAATTACAAGATGACGGTACATGCGAGCTTTACGGTGATTTTGCACAGTACCCCGTATCTTTCGAGGATTTTTCGGCTTCAGAGTTAACTGATATTGCTAGAACGCTTGAAAACTATGTTGTACTTGATAATGTTGCACCCTATGCTTCAGGTGTATCTGATGATAACGGAGAAGTTTTTTTCAATGATGTTCCGAACGGAATTTATCTGTTGTTGGGCAAGTATATTGAACTGAATGATATGTTATATTCTCCTTCACCGTTTATTGTGAGTGTGAACTATGAAGGTGACGGAGAACCAATGGAACTTTTTGCATATGCGAAGTATACAGTTATGAGTACATCAAGTTATGGCAGATATTCTGTTGTAAAACAGTTTGGAAATATAGCTTCAGAACCTACAAGCCCTGATGCTTTTGTAACGATTGAAATTTATTGTGACGGAAATCTGTATGAAACAGTAGAACTCAATGCTGAAAATAAATGGACTTATTCATGGGAATCTGATGATTATCATGATTGGAGAGTTAAGGAAATTAATGTACCTGTAGAATATTATGTTAATTATAGCAGAGACAGAGCAACCCTGATAGTTGTAAACACAAAGAAAAAGGTGTTTCCGGGCAATGATATTTTGACGACTACAGTTCCGACAACCACTGAAACAACAGTAACAACATCAACAACTAAAACAAATTCAACTTCAAAAACGATTGCTAATGTGACTACTACAATAACAACAAATGCGAAACTTCCTCAAACAGGTCAGCTTTGGTGGCCTATTCCAGTACTTAGTATAGCAGGAATGGTATTCTTATCCGCAGGTTTAGTAATACGCAATAAGGATTCAGAATAAAATGAAAGAAAAAATAAACAATAAAATATCAAATTTTTTTATAATTATAGGAACAATGTTACTTTTTGTGGCATTGTTTCTTATTGTATTCAATATTCATCAGGATAATGAAAGCGGTGAATCCGCAAATTTGGTTATGGGAGAGTTGAAAGAAAATATCAAAGAAATGTCAGAAAATTATACTGTTCCACTTGAAGAAGAAACTGAAACCCAAAATGAAGAAATTCCAGTGGAAACTCTCATTGAAATCGACGGAAATACATATATTGGATTTATTTCAATACCAGAGTTGTCACTTGAACTTCCCGTTATGAGCGAATGGAATTATGATAATCTCAAAATATCTCCTTGTCGCTATAAGGGAACAGCTTTTGATGGTAATCTTATTATTGCTGCACACAATTATCAGACACACTTTGGCAGACTGAAAGAGATTTACAATGGCTTAAAAATATACTTTACTGACGGAGATGGAAAAGTGAGGGAATATGAGATACAGCAGGTTGAGACTATTGACGGACAGGATATAGAAGCAATGGAGCTTGGCTCTGATGACACATGGGATTTGACACTGTTTACTTGTACTGTTGGAGGCGCAAGCCGAGTTACAGTAAGAGCAGTTGAAGTAAAAAATAATAAATAAACATTTTTATAAAAATAATTTATATACAACAAATCTCCGCAGGCTGAAAACTGCGGAGATTTTGATTTATTTACTTGTTAACAAATTTTATGATGTTTTTTCCTATCAGCTTGTTGCTGTTAGTGACCTTGATACATTCTTTACTCATACTTAAATATGCTGAAATAATAATATTTATTATATTTTTCTATTTGCCAGATACCTTGCTGAAATTGTGAGAATAACAGTTTTTATCAACAGAACAAAACATAATACCAGTACTTGATTATCAGAAAATGTTTTTATGCTACTGATGCCAAGCATTGCACTAAATATAAAAAGCGTTGATACTGATGAAAATTTCTCTGTCAAAAAAGCACTTATTAAAATTAAAATAACTGTTGCTGAAAATATAGCAGGCTCTTTTTTCAAAAGCGATGACAGAATACATATAATCATTGATAATGAAGCAACGGAAAATATTTGAATCACACTGCAAGCAATCATACAATTTAATACAGTGCCTTCGATTTGGCATTTTTCAAAGCCTGATATACTTTGAATCGGAACATTCAGCAAGCCGAAATTCCAACGAATACCCATTACAAAAAGCTGAATCACAATACAAACAGTGGTAATGCACAAACTTGCTGTCATACCAACAAGAAGCTTTGAGGAAATTATATTTTTTCTTCCTGTTGATGTCGGAAACAATATTTGCTCCATACCGCAATTTTTGTCTCCAAGCATCAGCATAGGGATAAAAAACAACATACCAATCAGCGAAGCCCAATTTATTCCGTATTTTGCAATGTATTCTGTAAATTCCAAATCATATGTCAGAATCGGGTGATATTTCTTGCACTTAGATAACTCAATATATTTTGATTGAAGTGCGCTTAATGCGTTTCGTTTCATGGAGGCAAGAATCATCTGTTCGGAAAGCAATTCAATTTCTTCTGCATTTGTAATCAGTGTCAAATCTGTTTCATTGACAATTTTTTCAGCGGATTGCAGTTCTTCTTCAATCTTTTGTGCTGTTTCTTCGGAATACTCTCCGCTGAATAGTTCAATATATTCTGCATACAGTTCCTTGTCAAAGACATATTCCTGCGACGGATTTGCAAATAATGCCATTGCAATTTGCAGTAAAAAAATGCCGAGCAACAAAATCCAGCCTTTGCGTACAAAAAGCAATTTTTTCAGCTCATATTGATAAGATGTGAAAATTCTGTTCATACGCTGTCATCTCCAAACTGATACAGATATACATCTTCCAGAACAGGCTCGCAGGCATAAGCATCATTGTGTGGTTTTTCATCATTAACGATTCTGATTACAGTCTGCATATTACGGCTTACAAGACTTGAACGAGGGTATTGCTCCAATAATTTTTCAAGCTCATCTGCATTAGGAATCAGCTCCCAGACTTTTCCCTGCATTTCTTCAATCAGCATTGGAATACTTCCTTGCTGAATCAGTTTTCCGTGATGAATCAGAATGACTTCCTTTGCAATTGTTTCAATATCTGAAACAATATGGGTACAGAAAATAACCGTCATCTGCTCTGACAGCTTCCGCACCATATTACGAAAACGCACACGTTCTTTCGGGTCAAGTCCTGCTGTTGGTTCGTCCAGAACCAGTATTTCAGGTTTGTTGATAAGTGCCTGTGCAAGCCCTAACCGCTGACGCATTCCACCTGAAAAAGTCCTGATTTTTTTGTCACGCTGTTCTGTAAGATTGACTGATTCCAGCAGTTCAAGGCAACGCTCATCACGTTGTTTTCGTGGACAGCATTTCATATCAGCCATATAACGCATAAGCTCCATAGCGGTAAATTCGGGATAAAACCCCGGATATTGTGGCATATAGCCGATTTTTGCACGAAATTCCTCACCCATCTGCTCCGTATTTCTGCCATTAAAGAGAATTTCCCCCGATGTCTGCGCAGTAAGTCCTACAAGAATATTCATAAGAGTACTTTTTCCTGCTCCGTTTGGACCAAGTAAAGCATAAATACCGTTTTCAAGTTCTGCCTGAAAATTATCAAGCGCATAAAATTTCCCGTATTTTTTAGTTAATCCATTGAATCTAAGCATCTTTTTACCTTCTCTCTTTTTGGTTTTACTGGCAAAGTATACAGAGTGTACGCAAGCGACAGCAATACAAGTATAATCATGCAGGAGCAGGCAATCGCAAGCCCGAACTGCTCAACAGGATAACCGCACACATTAACAGTTTCATACTCTCTCAGATAGTTACCCAAAACAGGCAGACAGAATAAACCAAGTTTTTTCATAAACAGATTTGCTGCTCCTGAAATTAATATAAAAATACCTGAAATACTGACTGTTATCCCAAAAATTACTGCTGTTTTGTTAAAGCAACATGAAACAAGTGCTGTTATTGCGGTAAGCAATGCGCCGATAAGTGTACGCATTACAGCAGTCAGCAACATAAATCCAATTATGGACATGGAAAAAGGACAGTTTTTATAATACTCTGCACATTGAATCGGAGCAGAAAGAAGCTGAAAACTTAATCCGAATCTTATCCAGAGTATTACAAATGTAAGAAGTGTATAGCAAAGTGAAAAACAGGCAGAACAGAATATACCACCAATAATTTTATTCTGAAACAGTTGTTTTTTTCCTTTTTCTGATATAAATAAAAGCTGATACATTCCGCTTTCAGATTCAACAGCAAACAGCGATGCAAGAAGTGTACATAAAATCAGCAAAAACAGATAATTAAACCACTCAAAATCATTCAGCCATAAAAATGCAATGTGCAGTTGTTTTGAATCGCAAAGCCTGTAATTGATTTTACGGTTGTATTGCCTGATTGCGTGTTCTAAATCTCTGCGCTCAAAATCTGTTGAAACGTGATTTATTTTGTGGTACATATCCGCAATGAGATTTTTCATATTATCCTCTTGCAATCTGTAATTTTTTGCGCTAATCTGCATTTGTGTAAGGATATTTATATCAGTTTCGGAGTATGTTTTTTCAAGCTGTTCTGCAATCTTTTTTTCAGATTCATCTAATGAAAGATTATAATATTCTGCTGTTTTCTGATGTGCCGATTTAATAGTAGCAATACTTGCCCACGGCTCTCGTAAATTCAGAATAATCAAAGCGATTATTGAAAGTCCGAATACTATCCAGATTTCCTTGCGAAAAAGGAGTTTTTTTATTTCATATCTCATTTATCCACCTGCTTTCCGTTCATGTCATAACATTCAATATCATTTTTTCCTGTTGTGTTGGGACTGACAAACAGCAGTAAATCACGAACTGAAGCGCACGGAACTTTTGGTAAATCAGGAATATCAGTGACAGTAAGTGTATCAAGATTCATGGTGTGAACTATGCCGTTTTTCTTGTAGTACATTAAGTTTCCGTCACCAAAACAGGCATAGGGGTCTGATGCTGAAAGAGGGTCAATTTCTGTTATCTCACGTAAAATATGCGTTGTCGGATTAAATGTGTATATAATGTTGTTTCGTGGAAAATATATCTCATCTTTGTAAGTAAATGCGGAAAACGGATAGTCAAAATCTCTGACAGAAACAATTTCTTTTGTTTTAAACAGTCCGTCAAGCAGATTTTTTTCAACTTTTCCACTTTCCAAGTCAATAGAGTTCAATTCGTTCTGCATACCTGACCAGCAAAATTTGTTGCCTGTAATCAGCGGATAAAGAAGTCCTCTGCATGAAAAACGGAACATTTCCCTATAATTGTTATCATAGATACGCATTTCATTGTTATATCCAATCAACAGCATATCATCATTCAGACGGAGTGCGTCATTGAAAAAACTTTCGTACTTTCCATTAAGTCCCTGTGCATCTGAAACGCTGTTGTATCGTGAAATTTCTATTGCGGATTTGTAGGTATTGTCCAGCGGATTCCATAGTTGAATTTGTAATCCGTCATCTGATTTTTTCAATGAAATAAAATTATTGTCAACAATATGCCAGTTTCCGTTATAATTATCACTCTGATAGCACGGACTTATTGAGCAATCCGCAGTTTTATGAGAACATGAAATCCGTCTGCATACCGGATAACTTTCAGCAGTTTCAAAGTCGTAGGAATACAGTTCAAAAAATGAGCGATTCCACGTCGGAGCATATGCCTGATAATAAAAGTTAGTGTCATCATAATAAAAATGCTGTGTGTAATTGCCTGTACTATGGATTTCACCATAGCCACCGAACATATTCTGATTAGGCATTCGCTTTTCGTCGGATAGCAAGCCAAATGATGCCAATAAACAAACGCCCAAAGCAAGCAAACTTGTGCAAAGAAAAATCATATTCTTCATGTATATCATTCCTCAATGGTGCAATAGGACATTTCAGAATAAGAAAAAGGTTCGCAGTCAAATTCCTGGTCGTTCTCTAATTCAGCATACAGCATACATATATCGTGTTTTTCGCCACTCTGATATGGTGTTTTCACAGAAATTGTCTTGCGTAATTCCTCTGCCGTGAGAGCTACCGACAAATACTTTTGACCATTCCAAATCGGCTGTAATTCACCGTTTGAAACAAGCATTCCTATACCGGAACGGTTGCTTGGTGTTTCAATATTCATAAAATTAGCAATATTAAGGTAAAAAGTCGGGGCTGAGTGAAGGGTATAGCTGTCATTTTTTGATTTAATCACGTCTGCACGCTCAACGCTGTGATAAGTGCCTGATGCTACTGCTCTGTCCGTAAATATCTCAATGTATTCCTGCGGAAGCTCTTTTTCATCAGTTATGGAAATTGGTGTACGTCCGTCCAGTTGCTGTTCAGAGTTGTAATATGCATAATATCGTTGAGGTGTCAGATATATTCCCTTTTCTTCACAATAAGGAATGAAACATAAATACAGCGTGTTTTTTCCCTCTTGTACGGGCAGATTCAAAGATTCCATAGGCAGTACTATTTCTTCATTATACATCAAATCCAGTTGTAATGCACCGTCTTTACTTTGCATATCACCGACAGAAAAATCATACGGCAGACCGTTCCAGAACATAACAAATGTGCCTTTAACCTTACAATCCATTTCTTCCGGAGAATAAACCAGCAGATTCAAGCCAACCTGTAACGTACCGTCCTTTATCGGAAGACTGTTTCTGTCAATTTCGGTAAGCGTTCCTGATATATCTGTTTCTTCCGTAAAACATAGCATAGCAAGTTCAGGAGGTGTATCACCATTAATAATAAAAGCATTGGAAATATCCTGAATGGTCTGCCTTAAAGGTGTGATGTTTTCTGTAGACAGCGTTGTTTCTTCAGATGAAGAAGTTGTTGATGTGCTTTCTTCAGGTAAAGCATTCGGGTCATACAATGCTGTCTGATTGTCACTGCAACCATATAAATTCATACAGAACAGACTTATCAGCAATGCAAATGTGCGTTTTTTATAGTTTTTCATGTTATACCAGCCTTTCATAGTTATTTGAATGAACGTTATTTCAATGTTCTGTATAATAGTGATTTAAATAAGTAAAAAAGACGAAATATTTTTTATTTTTGTATCATTGCACAAATAACATGATTTTTTTATTATCAACATTGTATATT
>CAMWKY010000013.1 GCA_947174965.1 uncultured Ruminococcus sp.
GTCCTTGTCCTTGCAGGTGCAGGAAGCGGAAAAACAACCGTTATTGTAAACCGCATTGTCAATATGATAAACTTCGGCAATGCTTATTTTAACAGAAACGGCGGTATATCTGGTGAAAACGAAACAATATTTCTGAAAAAATATGCAGAGGGCAAAGCAGATAATATTGATATACTCCGTTCTATCGTTGCAAGCGAACCAGTAAACCCGCGAAATATCCTTGCTATAACTTTCACAAACAAAGCGGCAGAAGAACTTAAAGAGCGTCTGGCTGATGCTTTGGGTGAAACGGCAAAAGATATTCATGCTTCTACTTTTCATTCTGCCTGTGTAAGAATACTAAGAAACGACATTGAAAACATAGGTTTCGGCAGAGATTTTACAATCTATGATACAGACGACAGCCGTCGCATGATTAAAAATGTTATGAACATATTAGACATTTCAGAAGAAAAATTCGCTCCGAAAACTGTTCTTGCTGAAATAAGTTCTGCAAAAAACAAAATGATTTCTCCCACAGCCATGCTTTCAGAATCAAACAACGACTATCGCAGGAAAACTATTGCACGAATATACAGTGTATATATGGAGCATCTGCAAAATGCAAATGCTCTTGATTTTGATGATATTCTCTGCAAAACAGTTGAGCTTTTTGAAAAATTCCCTGATGTTCTTGAAAAATACCGCAGACGTTACAAATACATAATGGTTGACGAATATCAGGACACAAACTACGTTCAGTTCAGACTTGTTTCACTTCTTTCAGCAGGAAACAACAATATCTGCGTTGTTGGTGATGACGACCAGAGTATCTATAAATTCAGGGGTGCAGATATAACAAATATTCTTGAATTTGAAAAAATGTTTGAAGATGCAAAGGTTATCCGTCTGGAACAGAACTATCGTTCCACAAAGACTATTCTTGATTCAGCAAATTCTGTTATTTCCAACAATAAAAACAGAAAGTCAAAAACATTATGGACAGCAGGCGAAAAAGGCAGTAAGATTTTATGGTATAAGGCGATTGACGAAAATGATGAGGCTAATTTTGTTATAAAAACCATAAAGGCAGACTACATAAAAAACAGATGTTTAAGAAGAAATGCTGTTCTTTACAGAATGAATGCACAGTCAAATATTATTGAAAGTGCATTGCTTCGTGCAAATATTCCTTACACAGTCTACGGCGGTATGCGTTTCTATGACCGCAAGGAAATAAAGGATATAACTTCATATCTTGCTTTTATAAATAATCCGTTTGATATGCTCCGATTCAGACGCATTATTAATGAGCCGAAAAGAAGCATAGGTGATTCAACAATTGCGATTATTGAAGATATAAGCAGGGATTTGAAAATATCACCATATGAAGTAATGCTTAACTGCGAACAGTATCCACCGCTTGCAAAGAAAGTCAACACACTGAAAAATACTGCGTCATTATTCGGACAGCTTATTGAAAAAGCAAGCGAACTTCCGCTTGATGAACTTCTTGACTTTGTACTTGAAAAATCAGGCTATCTTGAATATCTCAAAACGCAGGAAAATGCAGAAACAAAGATTCAGAATGTAAAAGAACTCAAAACATCTATAGTTCAGTACATAAGAAATACAGAAAATCCGACTCTCAATGAATTTCTTGAGGAAACTACTCTCTATACAGAGGCAGACAGCGACAATATAAATGAAGATAAGGTTACGCTTATGACAGTTCATTCTGCAAAAGGTCTTGAATTTGACAACGTTTTTCTTATCGGTTTTGAGGATAATATTTTCCCCGGCTCACGCTCTTTCTATAATGATGATGACATGGAAGAAGAACGCCGTTTAGCTTATGTTGCAATAACAAGAGCAAAGAAACAGCTATATATTACAAGTGCCGGCAGACGTATGCTTTTCGGACAGACTCAAAGCAATATGAAGTCCAAATTCATAAGTGAAATGGATATGGACAACATCATAAAAAAGGATAATACTTTAGTAAAAGAGATTATCCCCGAAAAAAGCAACAATGTTATAGAAGTACAGTCCTCATCACTTCAGCAACAGCTTGCAAGAAACAAGCGTCAGGCATCATCTTCGGAAAGTACAGATGTAACATATTCTGTTGGCGAAAGAGTTCAGCATAAAATCTTCGGCGACGGAACGATTGTTTCTGTAACTAGTATGTCTAATGATTCTATGCTTGAAATTGCTTTTGATAAAGTCGGAACTAAAAAAATTATGGCTAACTATACAAAGCCTAAAAAGATATAAAGGAGTCTTTTTATGAGAAAAACAAAAATTGTATGCACCATAGGACCAGCAACAGATGACGAAAATATCATGCGTGAACTTATGCTTGCAGGAATGAATGTTGCAAGATTCAACTTTTCACACGGTGAATACGCTACACATGAAAAACGTTTCCGTGAAGTTGAAAAACTTCGCAAGGAACTTGATTTGCCTGTTGCAACACTTCTTGATACAAAAGGACCTGAAATCCGTTTAGGCAAATTTGTTGACGATAAGCCTGTTGAAATTCATGACGGCGATATTTACACACTCACAACAGAAGATTTGCCATGTACAAACGAAATCGGAAGTATCAGTTTTAAGAAACTGCCACGAGATGTAAGTATAGGAACAAAGATTCTTATAAATGATGGTGTTATTGAACTGCTTGCCGAAAAAGTCACAAAAACTGAAATCGTATGCAGAGTTATTCATGGCGGTACACTCTCGAACAACAAAGGAATAAATGTTCCTGGCGTTAAGCTCTCTATGCCATATCTCAACGACAGAGATATGGAAGATTTGGAGTTCGGCTCAAAAATGGGATTTGACTTTATCGCCGCAAGTTTTGTACGTTCTGCCGCTGATATTAACTATCTCCGCAAGTTTACACAAAGTTTAGGCTGGTTTGATGTACGTATTATTGCAAAAATTGAAAACAGTGACGGTGTTGAGAATATCGACGAAATACTTGAAGCGGCTGACGGCATAATGATTGCCCGTGGTGATATGGGTGTTGAAATTCCGTTTGAACAGATTCCAGCAATACAGAAAGAAATTATCAAAAAAGGATATAACGCAGGAAAACAAGTCGTAACAGCAACACAGATGCTTGAATCTATGATTACAAACCCACGTCCTACACGTGCTGAAATAACAGATGTTGCAAATGCTATATATGACGGCACAAGCGCAATCATGCTTTCAGGTGAAACTGCCGCAGGCGCATATCCTGTTGAAGCTGTAAAGACTATGGCTCTTATCGCTGAAACAACAGAAAACAATATTGACTATAAAGCTGAATTTGCAGAAAGACGCTCAAACCCTGAAGGAAGTATTGCTGAAGCCATTGCTCACGCTACCGTAACAACTGCCCATGACCTTGATGCACGTGCTATTATTACTGTTTCACTTGGCGGACAGACAGCAAGACTTATTTCAAAATACCGTCCATGTTGTTCAATAGTCGGCTGTACAATGAGTGAAGTTGTATGCCGTCAGATGAATATGTCATGGGGTGTTATTCCATATATAATCGACGAAAAAAACAGTACAGACGAACTTTTCGCAGCAGCTGTAAATGAAGCAGAGGCTCACAGACTTGTGCAGGACGGCGACCTTGTTGCTATAACAGCAGGTGTTCCGCTTGGTGTATCAGGCACAACAAATCTTATGAAAGTTGAACGAATCGGCACAAATAGCTGAACATAACAGAAAAGGCAAGCCATTATCTGACTTGCCTTCTTTATTTATTCAGTAGTCGGGAGCGAACTTATAGCTTTTGCTTCAAGTTTCTGAATTGCCAGAGCGTCCAGACCTGTTACACCGTCACCCACATTACAGCAGTCGGCATTGATTAACCCCTGCTCCGAAAGTCCGTATTTGTCTTTGTTTCCGAGATGCTGAATTATAGCAGTTGCATCAGCAATATTGACTTCACCGTCGCAGTTTGCATCACCGATAAGCAGTTTATCAGATGCTGTTGTTGTTGTGATAGTTGTAGTTGCGGAAGTCGTTGTCTGTACGGGCTTTGTTGTTGCAGAACCACTTGTATTTCCGTCAGCAGATGTGCCATCAGGTTCTTCACCGTAATAAAGTTCACCGTTTATATAAACAGGAATATATTTTGTCATAATGCCCTTGATTTTGCCGTCCTCATCTTCTTCGCCCGATTTGCCGAGAAACTCTTTGTTTGAGAAGTCGTTTTCAGCGTTCCAGCCACTGCCGTAATCGGGGAATACAAATGCAAGAAGTATCTCACATTGCTGCATACCCTCTGAAACAGGAAGTACAGCACGTCCGTCAGGAAGATTTACTTCAACATAGTAAATATTGTCCTTGTAATGCTTTATTCCCGAAATTTCAGCACTCTTTACACCTTTTCCCGAATACATTGCAGACTGGTCACGGTCACAGCGCACAACTACATCTTCAGGTGATTTTCCTGCATCTATAATTTCACTCAAATCCATATAGTAGCGGAAAGAAATGTTATCCTGAACACGTGCAGGCCATGCTGAATGATTTGTCACCTTGAAACTTATTGTAGCACCTGATGCTGATACGCCCTTGTCAAGTGCTTCAACGAAAAATTCAGGTGAATCATGTTCCTCTTTCGGAGGGAATGACGGGTCTGATTTTCCGCCGTATTTGTCAATCATCTTGCAAAGAATAGCTGTAAATCCTGCATTGTAGTCTGTTGCAACCTCATTGTTGATATAGTTGTTTCTGTCATCTTCGTATGAGCCGTCCTGAGTTGGACCGCCGACCAATGCACCATACAAAGTATGTCTGTTCTGTTCTGGCATATATATATCATTTTTCCATGATGCGTGAGCCGTTCTGTGATGTGCATTGTGTGCAGGCTTTTCACCATATCCGACAACATAACTCTGTCCCGTCGGATTATCGCCAAGTACATAGTTTATCTGGTCTTCGTAAAAGCTTTCATATGTACCTGTATTCTTGCCTTTAAGCACTGTATCACACGCAACAGCCGTAATAAATGCAGATGTCTGAGCATATCTTGCACAGCCCCAGTTGCTTATATATGCAAGCTTGCCGTCAACTTTTTCAACTTTATTTGCAAGATAGTCGAGATGCTTTTCAACACGGCTTATATAGAAATCGTCATTTGTATTTATCGCATAGAGCAACATACCGCCCTGCATTGTATCGTCCCAGCAGTGCGACCATGAGTAGCATAGTTCGTCCGTACCAAGTTCCTTGCTTAAATTCGGGATATAGCTTGTTGCCTTGTCAAGATACGACTTTTCACCTGTTGCAATATAAAGCCAGTTTGCCGCATAGAAAAGTTCGTCATAGAAATGACTTGAACGGTAAAATCCCATAGCATCAGTATTGTTATAATATTCGTCACTCTTTGAATCATCAGCAAGCTTGAACAGATTTTCGGCGTGTTTTATATATCCATCAAGTTTTTTGCTGTCAACTTTGTCTTTCAATGCACAATATCCCGATGCAAGAGCCGCCGCCATTCCACCGAAAACAGCTGAACAGCCGTCAGAACCCACGAGAATTTCTCTTGCTGATTCGTATGATGTTCCGCTGTCCTCCATGCCGTATTGATAGAGTTCAACAGCACCCCACCATGTATGGTCAATCTGTCCTGAACCTACCTGAAATACTGCTTCGTCTCCCCTGTCGCACTCTGCGAGATAATCAAGGACAAATTCAAGGTTATTGACATAATTCGTCATTTCTCCGCATTTTTCAATGCCCTCCGGATATTGATAAAGTCCCCATGCAAGCATTGATGCTGAATATGCCATAGGAAGATTGAATTTAACGTGGTCACCTGCATCATACCAACCGCCCTTGACTTCATCAATCATTGTTGAATCTGCTCGCCACTCAACTCTGTTCCAGTCGGGCAAAGGACCTGCCTGCTGACATTCGTAAAAATACAGCGACTTCTGCAATGCCTCTGCGTAATTTGGAGCATCAACCGCATTTACAGCATACGGAGCTGAATTTATTCCCATTGACGAAGCAAGCATAACAGCGGATAAAGTCCCCGATATAAACTTCTTAATCATAAAAATCACCTCTTATTAATACAGTGAGCAGACTTTTATCTGCCCACTGAATTTTTTATTGCTTTGATTTGTTATTGTTTCTTATTATTATATTGATAATCTGAGAAGCAAGCATACATACCATAGCAGAAACAATATTATTCTCGTCTTTTTTTTCGGATTTGTCAAAAATACTACGGATTGTAAAGAAAAGTCCCGACAAACAGAATCCAAAAGAAAGTATTGCTAACACAAGTTTTTTCATAATAAAACTCTCCTTACTTAAAGTATGCTACACCGCTTTCAAAGATTCTCTGGTCTTTTTCACCTGCAACGTTTTTACAGATATAACTTCCCTTACGCTCTGAATGACCCATTTTTCCGAATACACGTCCATCGGGAGATGTGATACCCTCAATAGCTTCAACAGAAGTATTCGGATTATAGCGTATATCCATTGTAGGAGTACCCTCATTATCAACATACTGCGTTGCAATCTGTCCGTTATTTGCCATTTGCTGAATAAGACTTGCAGGAGCTACAAAACGTCCCTCACCGTGTGAAATTGGAATGCAATGAATATCGCCGACTTCTGTACCATAGAGCCACGGACTCTTATTTGATGCAATTCTTGTATTTACCATCATGGACTGATGTCTGTTGATTGTGTTGAATGTGAGTGTAGGTGAATCGCTGTTCATATCAACAATTTCACCGAACGGCACAAGTCCGAGTTTTACAAGAGCCTGAAAACCATTGCAGATACCAAGCATAAGACCGTCCCTGTTCTTGAGTAAATCGTGAACGGCATCTTTGATTTTCGGATTGCGGAAGAATGAAGTAATAAACTTTCCGCTTCCCTCCGGCTCGTCACCACCGCTGAATCCACCCGGAATCATGATAATCTGCGACTGCTTGATTGCCTGCTCGAAGTAATCAACGGACTGCTCAATATCATCTGCCGAAAGATTGCGGATAACTACAGTTTCAGCGACTGCACCTGCTTTTTCAAATGCTCGTGCTGTATCATATTCGCAGTTTGTACCCGGAAATACAGGGATAACAACTTTCGGCTTTGCAAATTTTTCGGAAGATGCAATTTTAGCCGTATTTTTATAGCTGTATACTGTAGGAGTTGTATCAGTTGTCTTTATTCTGCATGGGAATACAGGTTCAAGCTTGCCCTCCCATACTCTCTGGAGCATATCCAGATTAACAGTATAATCAAATGTGCAGATTTTGTATTTGCTTGTTGTCTTACCGATAATAAGTTCATCATCTGATGCTTCGCCAGTGAGTTCGATAATAAATGAAGCATAGCACGGCTTGAAAAGCTTGTCAGCAGAAATGTGTGATGTAAATTCAAATCCGAGTTTGTTTCCGAAACACATCTTTGCGATACCCTCTGCAATACCGCCATAGCTGACAGTCCATACTGCACCTGCTCTGCCTGCGGAAATAACTTCCTCAACCTTATCAAATACAGCCTTTACGCTTTCAAATACAGGAAGTCCGTTTTCGTCATAATCAGGAGCAATATATATTACCTTGCTGTCTGCTTTCTTGAACTCTGTTGACACAATCTTGTCAGCCTTTGCAGTTGATACGGCAAATGAAACAAGTGTCGGCGGAACGTCGATATTTTCAAAAGTTCCCGACATTGAATCCTTACCGCCGATTGAACCGCAGCCAAGTTCAAGCTGTGCTTTGAATGCGCCGAGAAGTGCAGCCATAGGCTTGCCCCAGCGTTTCGGGTCATTCTTTGTGCGCTCAAAGTATTCCTGAAATGTGAGCCAGCACTTTTTATATGTACCACCTGCGGCAACTACTTTTGAAATTGATTCAACAACAGCAAGCAATGCACCATGATAAGGACTTTTTGTTGATATATCGGGATTATATCCCCAGCCCATAAGTGAACAAGTGTTCGTTTCTCCTTTGAGTACAGGAATTTTTGCAGCCATAGCCTGCGAAGGTGACATCTGATAAACTCCGCCGAACGGCATAAGAACTGTACCTGCTCCGATTGTTGAGTCGAATTTTTCAATAAGTCCTTTCTGCGAACATACGTTTAGACTACTCATAAGGTTTACCCATTGGTCTGCTGAATCTTCTACAATATCATTATTTATATCTTCGGGAATATCAACAGAAATATTGGTATATTTTGATGCACCGTTTGAGTTCAGAAACTCTCTTGAAAGGTCAACTATTGTCCTGCCGTTCCAGTTCATTTTCAGACGTGGCTCGTCAACAACATCTGCCACATAAGTAGCTTCAAGGTTTTCCTTTTTAGCTTCAGCCATGAATTTTTCCATATCATCAGCAGAAACTACTACAGCCATACGCTCCTGCGATTCAGAAATAGCAATCTCTGTGCCGTCAAGACCGTCGTATTTTTTCGGTACTGCATTAAGATTTATAACAAGTCCGTCTGTAAGTTCACCTATTGCAACAGACACACCGCCTGCACCGAAATCATTGCATCTTTTAATCATCTTTGTAACTTCAGGATTGCGGAAAAGTCTCTGCAACTTTCTTTCCTCTGGCGGATTACCTTTCTGCACTTCTGCTCCGCAGTTTTCAAGTGACTGTAATGTGTGCGACTTTGATGAGCCTGTAGCACCACCACAGCCGTCACGTCCTGTTTTTCCGCCAAGAAGTATTACAACATCTCCCGCAACTGGTCTTTCACGACGGATATTTTCGGCAGGAGCTGCACCAAGTACTGCACCGATTTCCATACGCTTTGCAACATATCCGGAATGATATACTTCTGCAACATGACCTGTTGCAAGTCCAATCTGGTTGCCGTATGAACTGTAGCCATTTGCCGCACCTAAAGTTATTTTTCTCTGTGGAAGTTTGCCTGAAATAGTGTCCTCAACTGGCACAAGAGGATTTGCCGCACCTGTTACACGCATTGCCTGATATACATATGAACGACCTGAAAGAGGGTCACGGATTGCTCCGCCGAGACAAGTTGCCGCACCACCAAAAGGCTCGATTTCTGTCGGGTGATTGTGTGTTTCGTTCTTGAACATAAGAATCCAGTCTTGCATTTCGCCGTCAATATCAACTTTAATCTTCACGGAACAAGCATTAATTTCCTCACTTTCGTCAAGGTCAGGAAGTAAACCGTCAGCCTTTAACTTTTTAGCGGCAATTGTACCTAAATCCATAAGAGTTATAGGCTTGTCCGTTCTGCCAAGTTCCTTGCGGACATTGATGTACATATCATACGTATCCTTTATATAAGGAGTAACAATATTTACATCTTTTATATTTGTCAGAAATGTTGTGTGACGGCAATGGTCTGACCAGTATGTATCAATCATGCGGATTTCTGTAATAGTAGGGTCACGGTGTTCTTTGTTTTTGAAATAATCCTGACAGAATTTGATGTCATCATAATCCATAGCAAGTCCGAACTGGTCTACAAAGGCATGAAGTCCTTTTTCGTTGAGACTGATAAAGTTTTCAAGTGTTTCAACAGTTGTCGGGATTTCATAATTTGTATCAAGAGTATCAACAGTTTCAAGAGATGCTTCACGACTTTCAACAGGATTGATTATATATGCTTTAAGCTTTGCAAATTCTTCATCAGTAATATCACCGTCAACGATATATACTCTTGCATTTCTTACACGGCATCTTTCACCCTGTCTGAGTATCTGAATACACTGTTCACAACTGTCTGCTCTCTGGTCGAACTGTCCCGGAAGATATTCAACAGCAAAAATGCGTTCCCCCTCTGTTAATTTCGGGAGTTCACTGTAAACCACATCAACAGCAGGTTCTGAAAATACAGTGCTTATTGATGCTTTGAAATCTTCCTCACTAAGTTTGTCAGCGTCATATCTGTTGAGGATTCTTATACCCTTGATGTCAAGTCTAAGGGCGGTCTGAACATCGCTGAGTACAGATTGTGCTTCAACAGCAAACTCCGGCTTTTTTTCTGAATAAATTCTGAATACAGACATAGTAACTATCTCCATTCTAATCAATAATTTTGCCGAGACAGCAATCGTCAAGGCTTTCTTCTATTATAACATAAAAAATCTGATTACGCAAACTTTTTTTAGAATTTTTTCGTAAAATTTTTATCAGCGTATAATCAGGTGCATGACCCTGATGATATTCTGCCGAATTTTCACGCTCAAACAATACCGGAACAGTTTTTCCGACAAGACTTTGCATATATTCTTTCTGCAATTTTTCACCAAGTGATTTCATGCGGTCGGCACGTTCAGCCTTGATATTTTTCGGAATCTGTGGTAAACGTGATGCGACTGTACCTTGTCTTACTGAATACTGAAATACATGGATTTTTGCAAATCCAACTTTTTCGACAAATGCAAGTGATTCGCTGAACTCCTGTTCAGTCTCCTGCGGAAATCCCACCATAACATCAGTTGTAAATGAAGCATCAGGAAAATTTCTGCGGATTTTTTCGACAAGCGTCATATATTCGTCGGGAGTATATCTGCGATTCATTCGTTTCAGCGTTTCAGCACTTCCGCTTTGTAATGACAAATGAAACTGCGGACAGAATTTAGGCTGATTTGCAAGTCTCATCAAATCATCATCTAAAAGCATTTCGGGTTCAACCGAGCCAAGTCTCACACGCTCTATACCGTCGATTTTACAGCATTCCTCAACAGCATCAACAAGTCGAAGTCCGAACTCCTGCCCATAAAATGCAAGATTAATTCCGACAAGCACAATTTCCTTGTGTCCCGATTCTGCTAACTGTTCAGCATCTTTCCGAAGTGAATCCATAGGCTTGCTTCTGCATCTTCCACGAGCATACGGAATCATGCAATACGAGCAGAAACAGTTACAGCCGTCCTGAATTTTCATGAAAGCACGTGTCTTTGCAGACAAACGGCACGGTATATCATCAAAAACATCATGATTTGTATATTCGGGTATATCAGTTATACGGACTTTTTCGCTGATTGCCTGCTTAACAAGTTTCGGAAGTTTTTCACGCTCTTTTGTGCCTGTTACTATGTCAGCCTCCGTGCATTTTTCAGCAATTTCAGGTGTAGCCTGCGGTAAACAGCCGGTCAGCACTATAACAGCATCAGGGTATCTTCTGCGAAGTTTCCGCACGGCATACAAGGACTTACTGTCTCCGCTACCTGTTACAGTACATGAGTTTACAACAAATACATCTGCTTCTGCTTCATATTCTGCTATTCCGAAATCTTCTGCAATAAAACAGCCTTCAAGACATTCTGTTTCATACTGACTTACTTTACAGCCGAATGTTAAAAAAAATACTTTATACATACTTCACTCCATTGTCACAAACTTTTTACATATTATTCATGTTGATTCTGCACAAAATATAATATGTGTTTTTGTGCATTATAAATAATCTCCAAAAAATGTAAAATATCGGATAATAATAATATACCAAAGTAACGAATTTGTTTAAAACCTATTGACATAAAGGAAAAGACGTGGTATTATATACTTGCGGAACGGAAAACCGCATGAAAAAGAAATAAACAAGAAAAAAAGGTACACACAAAATCGGAAACGTTATCAGGAGGTAACAAATATGACTAAAACAACAGTTTCACTTCAGGCAATCAATGATGTTAAGGAATTTGTAAACATCGTTATGAAGTATGAGTTTGAAATTGACCTTGTTTCAGGCAGATATGCAGTAGATGCAAAGTCAATTATGGGTATTTTCAGCCTTGACCTTTCAAAGCCGATTGAACTCAATGCACATACTGATGATGCAGAACAGTTTTTTGAAGAAATTGACAGATTCATTGTAAAATAAAAGAAGTTACATAACATCACGCTCCTGAAAAACAGGGGCGTTTTTTTGTTATTCAATGAATAAACCGTGCATATTCTGCAATAATAATTTCAGACGTTACTAACGTCATAGAAAGAGGTGTAACATAATGTGGGACAAACTTGCACTTATTCTCCTTATAATAGGAGGAATCAACTGGGGTCTGGTTGGCATATTTGAGCTTGACCTTGTTGCATGGCTACTTGGCGGAGCAGGAAGTCTTTTAGCAAGAACAGTATATATTCTTGTGGCAATTTCTGCTATCTGGTGTATCTCACTGCTTTTCCGCAGAGACGACGAACTTGCGTTTGATACAGCAAACCACAGGCAATAAACCCGATATAAACGCTTCTCATATAAGATGCCGTGAAGCGTTTATTACATATACAAAAGGGAGACATAAAGTCTCCCATGTTTTTTATAGATTAGTCGCTTACATAAGGAAGAAGTGCAATCTGTCTTGCTTTCTTTATAGCAACTGTAAGCTCACGCTGATGAAAAGCACAAGTGCCTGTAACACGTCTTGGGAGAATTTTTGCTCTCTCTGTCATGCACTTTCTAAGCTTCATGATGTCTTTATAGTCAATTCTCTCAATTCTGTCAGCACAAAACATACAAACCTTTTTGCGTGGCTTTTTTGAGGGACGGGACATTCTTTCTTTTTCCATGACAATACTCCTTTCGTAATAATAGGTTCAGCAATCAGAACGGAACATCATTATCGCCGATAATATCCTCAAATTCGCTTTTGTCTCCATATGACACATTGTCATTGTTCGGAACAGGCTGTTGAAACTGAGGAGCCGGCTGAGCAGGAGGTGTCTGGAAATTATTGTTATTACCATAGCCGTTGTTATAGTTATTATTGTAGTTGTTATTATTATAACCATTATTATAGCCATTGTTATTCTGCTGATAATTATTGTTGCCTGTATTCATTTCAGCCTTTGAGCCTGTAAACTCAACATTATCAACAACTACTTCTAATTTATAATGAGTTACATCAGGATATTTCTTATCTTGATAATTGTTATTTCTGAGAGTAGCTTCAGCCATTATCATGTTGCCTTTTTTGAAATAGCGACAGATAAATTCTGCTGTCTGTCTCCATGCAATACAATCAATAAAATCAGCATCATAACCGCCATTCTGATTTTTAAAATTTCTGTTGATAGCGATAGTAAATCTGCATGATGAAACACCACTTGGTGTCTGATTAAGAACAGGGTCGGCAGTAAGTCTGCCCATTAAAATAACTTTATTCATTCGGACATCTCCTTTTTAGTACGGGATTATTCAACAACTGTTACAAGTGAACGAAGAATACCGTCTGCGATGTTTAAACGTCTTGAAAGTTCAGCAGGATAATCTGGTGCTGACTGGAATGTGTAGATTACATAGTAACCCTCTGTTTCGTCCTCGATAGGATATGCGAGCTTGCGCTTACCCCAATCTTCATTGACTTCAACAGCTTCAGCATGACGCTCAATTCTCTCTTTGAACTTCTGGATAAGAGCCTTCATAGGTTCTTCGCCGTTCTTAAGACTGAAAACAACCATTACTTCGTATTTTGCGGATACCTTTGCCATTTTGTACACCTCCTTCTGGATTTCGCTCTGCAACCATCTGCAAGCAAGGATAATATTACCATGACTCAAACACGGTACTCTAATATTATAACACATAAGTTCTGATTTGTCAAGCCTTTTTTTTAATTAAAATAATAATTTATATCACCATTCCGCCATTGACGGCAAGCACCTGTCCTGTTATGTATTCTGCCCGATTTGATGCAAGAAATGCTGTTGCATCTGCAATATGACGGGGTTCACCAAACATACCTAATGGAATTTCATCACGAATCAGTGCTAAATCCTCATCTGAAAAACGGCTGTTCATTTCTGTTATGATAAATCCAGGGGAAACGCAGTTCACACGTATTCCCGACGGCGCAACCTCTTTCGCAAGTGCTTTTGTAAAGCCAATTAGTCCTGCTTTTGATGCAGAGTAATCAACTTCGCATGATGCACCGACCTGCCCCCACATTGACGCAATATTTATGATACAGCCCGATTTTCTGCGAATCATATCGGAAAGAAATGCTCTTGTACAGTTCATTGCGCCTATAAGATTTATTTCAGCAATGGCACGGCTTTTCTGTTCAGAAATGCTTGTGAAAAGGTCTATTTCTGATACTCCTGCATTATTCACAAGTAAGTCAACACCTCCTGTTTTTTCGACTGCTGTCGATATATCAGAAAAATCCGTGACATCAATTTTAACTGCTTCTCCACATATCTCATAAGCAAGATTTTCAGCTTTTTCCTTTGAAACGGCATATCCGACATAGACAAAATATCCGTCAAGTGCAAGTCGTCGGCTGATTGCCTCACCTATTCCACCTGCTCCGCCTGTAATCAATACTTTTTTCTGCATAAAAAATCACTCCCGAAATAATTATAGCACTTTTTTATATAATTGTCTATATTGTCATTATTCACAAATCACAACCGTGATTTAAGTGCATTATTACCAAAATGCCGAAAATAGTGATAGATTTGTGATAATTCTTTTTAAGTCTTGAAAGTTTGATTTTTATGTGATATTATAATTATAATCTATACTTATACGGAGGACATAAACATGACAGAAAACAAAACATCAAACAAGAAATCCCGATTTGAATGGATTAAAACCTACAATAAGATTCGTGAGCAGAACAGCGAAAAATATAAGCATCTTAATACTGCACTGATGATTATTTTTCCTTTTTTTATCACCTGCATGGCTGAAATAAATCAGTTTAAGCACGTTGGCACATTTATTGACTTTGCACTTGCAAGACCTTCAGTGCTTATGTTCGATTTCGCTGTTGCAGGAATTATATATGTTCTGCTCCTGTCGGTTTTCAACAAAAGCTGGCTTGCATCTCTTGCACATGGATTAATCTATATGGCACTTAGCATAACGGAACTTTTCAAATATGGAACTAACGGAAATCATCTGCTTTTATCGGATATGAAACTGTTTAAGAGTGTGAAAAGCCTGAAATCATTTGCTTACATAAAAATCACACCACCACTTATTATATATTGCATTATTGTTGTTGTACTGATTGCATTGATTTTTCATTTCAACCCGATACTTCCGCCAAAAAAGCCGTTAAAACGTGCAATAACGACGGCTTCCTGCGCCACTTTCGGAATGTGTATGGTTGTATTTCCTGCATTTTATAATCCTGTTTACAGCTTTTTCAAGGTTGATACAACAAATTCAAACAATGCTTTTCTGCTGAATGAAAAATTTACAAACAATGGTTTTCTTGCTTTTATTGTGCAGACTGCATCTGAAAGCTACTCAAAAAGACTTGTTGTACCTGCAAATTATAATGAAGAATATGTTGACGAGATAACTCACGTTTATATTACAGAAAATGAAGATTTCAACGGCGGAAAAAAACCGAATGTTATTGTAATTATGAGTGAATCCTATGGCGATTTCCGTGTATTTGACGAGCTTAATGTTGACGACAAATACTATGCAGGATTTGACAAAGCCTGTTCAGAGGGTGTCAGCGGTATAACAATAACTCCTACTTATGCAAGCTGGACTGTACGTTCAGAATTTGAACTTATCTTCGGACTTCCGGTGCGTGGAATAAATACACCAAATATGCCACAGCGTGAACTTGCTGACCGTGAACAGCCTGCAATTGCGCAATATTATAAAAGCTGGGGCTACAAAACAGCGTATGTTCACCCTTTTCAGCCTAATTTTTACAGCCGTTCAAAAATTTACAGCGGTTTCGGCTTTGATGAAATGATTTTCCATGATGATATTGACAATGTATCGGATTTTACCGTACCTGTTGAGCATTACGGAACTTATGTAGATGATGCGACCGTTTTCAATCAGCTTACGGATTTAATCAAATCAACTGACGAGCCTATCTACATTCACACAACAACTATGCAGAATCATCAGCCATATGATTTAGGTGATGCAGACGAGTTTACAAACTATCTCACATGGATTCAGCATACAAATGAAAGTCTCTCTGCATTTCTTGATGAACTCAAAGATATTGACGAGCCTACACTTGTATTTTATGTTGGCGACCATTTCCCCTCACTCAGAGGAGAAACAAGCGTATACAATCAGCTTAATATAACAGGTGAAAATTGTAGTACACTATATGAGCAGAAATATTTCTTGTGGAGCAATTATGATGCAGATTTTTCAACAGTACCAACAGAAAAATTCTCATTTTTCTATGTTCCATACATAATTATTGATATAATCGATGCTCCTCACGATAAATTTATCGAAACAATGGACGACTTCATGATGTCTGTACCCGTATATTCGACAGATTATAATGACGATACACCCGATAATGAAGAACTTGATGTTCTCACTTACGACCGTGTAGTCGGTGATGTAATGTCGCCGTGTCCTATACCTGCCGAAGTTTTAGAAGCAAGCAAAGGAGATTAAAAGATGAAAAAAATCGAAACCGGAATAAAAGGCAAAGCCGAAACAACTGCAACGGAAGATAAACTTGCGGTAAATATGAAAAGCGGTAGTCTGAAAGTTTTTGCAACTCCTGCAATGGTTGCACTTATGGAAGAATCTGCCTGCAACTGCCTTGAAAATTATCTTGATGACGGCGAAACAACAGTCGGAACAGAACTGAACATCAAACATACTTCCGCAACACCTGAAGGAATGAAAATCACTGCTGAATCAGTCCTCACAGAAGTGAACGGCAGAGAGTTTACATTTGATGTTACTGCTTATGACGAATCAGGAGTAATCGGCAAGGGAATACACAAGCGTTTTCTTGTGTTTGCTGAAAAATTCACAGAAAAAACATACTCAAAAATCAAATAAATTTTATGCCGTATTCATGATGTGAGTACGGTATATTTATATAATTTTCTATCGTTTATCATATAATTATCACATTAGAGAGTATAATTA
>CAMWKY010000014.1 GCA_947174965.1 uncultured Ruminococcus sp.
CTATAAACTAAAAATATTATATAAAACGCTAAAAATTTCAAAAACTCTTGAAAAGTCTGAAAAAGTGTGATATAATAGAAATCAACACATTATTAGTGATTTTAAGGAGGATTTTAAAATGAAACACATCAGAACTATTAACAAGGCTAATCTCAAGGAATCAGCTCAGAAGGGCGGTTGCGGTAAGTGTCAGGCTTCATGCCAGTCAGCTTGCAAGACTTCATGTACAGTTGCAAATCAGAAGTGTGAGAGATAAGACTGTATCTACAGTTTTTAAAGTCTGTCGGGGCAGTGTTGCACTGCCCTCTATTTTTTACAATAAGGGTGGTATATATGATACATAAGTATAAGCTTAACGGATTCAACATTGTGCTTGACGTAAACAGCGGGGGAGTTCATATTGTAGACGAACTTACATACGATATGCTTGATAATGTTGAACCGCCTTTTGATGAAGTTTGTCCCGAAAAGGTTGTTGAAAAACTTTCAAAGTTCTATGAAACTGATGAAATAGAATCATGCTACAGGGAGATTGTTGAACTTTATCAGGAAAAAATTTTGTTTTCTGATGACGATTATGAAAAATATGCTAAATATTCAGTTGCATCACCTGTAAAGGCAATGTGCCTTAATATAGCTCATGACTGCCAGTTAAGATGTAAATACTGCTTTGCATCAACAGGTGATTTCGGCAAAGGCAGAAAGCTTATGTCCTTTGAAACGGCTAAACACGCTATTGACTTTCTGCTTGAAAATTCAGGCGACCGCACTAATCTTGAACTTGATTTTTTCGGCGGTGAACCTCTGATGAATTTCAAGGTAGTAAAACAGACTGTTGAATATGCACGCTCACGTGAACAGGAATACGGCAAGAAATTCAGATTCACCATAACAACAAACGGCTTGCTTCTTGATGACGAAAAAATCGATTTCATCAACAAAGAGATGTCAAATGTTGTACTTTCCATTGACGGACGCAAGGAAATAAACGATTATTTCCGAGTACTTCCGAACGGTGCAGGCTGTTATGATATAATTCTGCCGAAATATAAGAAACTTGTTGAGGGCAGAGGCGACAAGGAATATTATGTTCGTGGAACATTCACAAAAAAGAATCCTGATTTTTCAGATGATGTATTTGCACTGTATGAAGCAGGTTTCGACCAGATTTCAATTGAGCCGGTAGTTGGTGAAAGTGACGAGTATGCACTTACAGAAAAGGAACTTCCAGCCGTATTCAGAGAATACGAAAAACTTGCCAGGAGAATACTTGAAAATGAAAAAAGCAGTAAAAAATTCAACTTTTTCCATTTCATGATAGACCTTGACCAAGGACCTTGCGCAATAAAGAGACTTCGTGGCTGTGGCTGTGGAAATGACTATGTTGCAATAACTCCCGACGGTGATATTTTCCCATGTCACCAGTTTGTTGGCATTGACGAATATAAAATGGGCAATATTGATGAGGGAACATTCAATGCAGAAATGAAAGCAGATTTTGCAGACTGTCATGTATATTCAAAGCCTGACTGCCGTAAATGCTGGGCAAAATTCTATTGCAGTGGCGGTTGCAATGCAAATAATTATCAGTATATGGGTAATGTACGTTCTGCACACAAGATTTCATGCGAACTTGAAAAGAAACGTCTTGAATGTGCAATAATGATAAAAGCTGTACGCACATTCGGCGAACAGGAAGATTAAAAAAACAGCCATATCATCAATGATACAGAACAGTCTGTCAAAAAAATCCGGTTTTTTTACTGGAATTTTTTTGACAGACTGATTTTTTTAGCTGTAATTCAATGCAAGTCGATAATCAACAGCTTCTGAAAACGGGTCGTATATTATTTGTTCGTTGTCTTTATATGCTATAAGGTAGCAGTTTTTATAAAACAGTGGTATAAACAGATTGCTGTCTATTATTGTTTTTTCTGCATCTGTATATGCTTCTATAAGTTCGTCCAGAGAAGTACAGCCCTTTAGTTCAGGTGACAAATTTCCTGTAGGAACTGCATTGCTTAAACATGGAGTTCTTTCAAATTCACGCATAACAGAAATAACATTTGCTGATTTTGGCTTCATTGGATAGAGTGCTATATCATAATCGCCGTTATCAATTCTTTCATAAAATTCATCAGGTGTTACATCTTCGACACCTATATATAAATTGAAAAGTTCCTGCCATTTTTGAGAGAGAATATGCAGATAACTTGAATCAACCGTTTCTGCATTTACAAGAATTTTTACAGAATCAAAAGTTTCTGTTTTAAGTTCTGTTTTTGCCTTGACATAGCAATCAAGTGCTTCTTCCAGATTATATGATGTAAACTGTCTGTCAGAAATAAGCTCCCTGTAACTTCTGCCGTGAAATTTAAGTGCGGGCGGAACTATTCCCATAGCAATCTGCAAATCATCATCAAGCTTACTGCTCAATGAATCTCTGTCTATTGAAAGTGCAAGTGATTTTCTTATATTTGCATTTGAATAACATTTGCTGTCGGGATTGAAAATAAGTCCGAGAGTTATTGCGCCTGTTCCGCTTATGGAATATTTGTCCGCATTGTATGATTTTCCGTTAAGTGTTGTAAAGCACTCTATTTCTCCTTTTTTGAAAATCTCACTTATGTCATTTTCATTCTTTTCAATAGTAAAGCTAAGAAATGATGGTGCTATATCAAAAGTTTCACTCCAGTTTGCATCATTTCTTTTCATATAGAGTATATTGTTGTGTCCGTATGGGTCATAAAACCACTGTCGTACATAAAATGCGCCGTTTGACATTACAGACCTGTCATCAAGCCCGTATCGTCCTTTCGTAGAGTTGAAAAATGTTTCGTTGCATGGATAAGATGCAGGTGATGCCATAAGACTAAGAAAATCAACGTCAGGTCTTTCAAGAATTATCATAAGGGTATGAGAATCAACAGCAGTAATTTCAGCTGTATCAACATCTGCTCCGTTATACATAACAGAAGATGCTCCCATAATGCTTATAAAATCTTCTGCATAGGGGGAGTGCATTTTCGGGTCAATAACTCTTTGCAGAGCAAAGACATAATCCTGTGCTGTAACGTGGAAATATTCGTCCTCCTCAATAATATCGTTGTTATTTTCGTCAAAAAACCAGAAATTATCGTCTTTCAGTCTGAATGTATATATAAGTCCGTTGTCAGAAATTGTATAGCTTTCAGCATTACAGCAAATGAGATTTCCGTTACTGTCAATCTGCATAAGTCCGCTGTAAAGATTTTTTATAACTGTATTTGAAGAAGCATCATCTGCAAACTGTGGGTCAAGACTCTGCGGATTTTTGTTAAGAGGTGCATTATACATATGTCCTGTACCGTCTCCCTTGCTGTCATCTCCGCATGATACAAGGACAAATGCACATATTATTATGCTTAATATTTTTTTCAAATTGCTCACATTTCTTTCTATTCTGTAACTGTAACAATAAAACCATCAACATTATTTCCTGATACTGAATACATTTTATCTGACGGAACTGTTATTTCATTTATATCTGACTGTTCAGCGGGTATATAATATACGCTATATATATTTCCGTCTGCTGAAATTCCAAGAGGATTATCAATAGTATATGTCTTTACAAGTTCAATATACTCCTCAAGACAGATGTTGTTTTCATTCATGTATACAGAGTGAGGGACACCAACATATCTATATGTATAATTTCGTGGATTCTCATCTGTGAAAAATTTCTTTTCATCAGGATAACGCACAATAAATCCGTAATTTCCTGCATTTTCTGCAAACCATTCATATTGTCCGTCGGCAGAAAAATATGAAAATCCTGTTGCACTTTCACTGTCATAATAGAACATATCAAAGGTGCGTCCTGTATGATAATCTGTGTGACCTGCTTCAAAAGTCTTTGATTTTCCGCTGTTATGTAAGTCAACCTGTTCATCATATGTTCTGTAACCATACTGTATAAATATGCCTGTTCTGTCGGTAATTCCGTTTGCTTCTGCATATCCTCTTATCATTGCATTAAGCTGATATAAAGTTTCTCTGTCAAGAGAAGTTACATAGTCGCCGACTTCATAATAGTCATTTCTGTTTCCGGCAACAGTTATAACATCAATATCATTTTCAAGGAACTTGTATTCATTTGCAGTATTTACAAGCACAAGATTTCCTTTGTACATCTCATCATAGCTGTAGCTTTCTGTCTTATATCCGTCGGGAACAGTCGGAATAGTTGTTGCCTGTGTTGTTGTATAAGATGCAGTTGTATAATATGATGCTGTAGTGCTTTGAACTATATTTCCTGTATCAATATCTGTAGTTGTTTCAGTCTGTGCAGTTGTCTGAATATCGGGCTGTGAGCTTGTCTGTACCTCTGATTCAGAGTTTATCTGTGAAAATTCGGGGTTGTCTTTTCCGAAGAAAAATTTTATACATGATGTTGCAATTACAGCAATAATAATCATCACCAATACAACAATCACAATGCGGTCATATCTTATGCGGTATTTTCTCTTTTTATTTCCTTTTGCCATTTTATCTGTCTCCTTGTCTTTCATTTTGTCTTTCTAAATTATAACACAATCTACACACTATGTAAATACTTTTTCTTTTTTTTCACCATTTTTTCACTCATTCGGTTTTGACTGCTTTCTTTTTCTGTATTCTGTAGGAGTACAGCCTCTGTGAGTACGGAACTGTCGCATAAAATATGAATCGCTCTCATATCCGCATTTTTCCGCAATCGCACTTACAGATAAATCTGTATTTAAGAGAAGTTCGGAAGCATAAATCAGACGGCTTTCAATAACGTCCTGCATGAATGTTGTCCCGAACGCCTCTGAATATATCCTGTGAAAATATGTCTTGCTTATTGAAAGCTGTCTGCATACTTTATCGACTGTCCAGTCGTTAAACGGATTATTATAAACAGAGTTTTGCAGTTCTTTAAGTTTCGGATATTTAGGTATATTATTTTTCTCCGACTTTATGCCACTGTAAGCATCTTCGACCGCAATTAAAATAATACGCATATAAAGTTCCGTAAATTCAGCTTCTCTGTTTCCTGAAATATCGCTGTGTATCTTCATACTTTTTATAGCTGATGCAATAATAAAATCATCCGGAACAGAAACAGGCATATTAAACGGAATATCCATATCCGCTATATACTGCTTATCAGCCGGAGACAAATGAAAACATACCATATCATATTTAAGCCATTTTCCTATTGGACTTCTGAAACTTTGATTAGCTCCGCTTTTATATATTATTACTGTATTTCTGTTGTATGTTTTTTCTGTTCCGCTGATATTGAATATGACGGAATTTCGGAAAAGATAAAGGCAGTAATCCTGAATTGACGTATTTTTCACGGATTCAGTTTTTTTGTTATTTATAATTATCTTTGTAACTTGCATGGCTTTTTCCTAAATCAATACCGCACAAAGCAAAGCAACTCTGTGCGGTGACTGAATTTTTATTTGAGTTTAACAGCTTCCTTGACTTTTTCGGAAATATTTTCTGCTGAAAGTCCGAACTTTTTAAGCAGGTCAACAGCAGGTCCTGAATAGCCGTACTCATCATTTACACCAATCCTGATTACAGGTACAGGACAGCACTCTGTTACTGCTTCTGCAACGGCTGAACCAAGTCCGCCGATTATGCTGTGTTCTTCTGCTGTAACAATAACGCCTGTTTCCTTTGCACATTTACAGATAAGTTCCTTATCAATCGGCTTGATTGTGTGAATATTTACAACTCTTGCAGAAATTCCTTCAGATTCAAGTGATTTTGCTGATTCAAGTGCTTCATTTACCATAAGACCAGTTGCAACGATTGTAACGTCTGTTCCGTCTTTCATTACAACGCCTTTGCCGATTTCAAACTTATATGTTTCCTTATTGTTTATTACAGGTACAGCAAGTCTGCCGAATCGCATATATACAGGACCATTGAACTCAACAGCAGCTCTTACAGCAGCTCTTGCTTCAATGTCATCACAAGGATTGATTATTGTCATTCCGGGAATTGTACGCATAAGTGCTATATCTTCGTTGCACTGGTGTGTTGCACCGTCCTCACCTACTGAAATTCCTGCATGAGTTGCACCGATTTTTACATTGAGATGCGGATAGCCGATTGAATTTCTTACAATTTCATATGCTCTGCCAGCCGCAAACATTGCAAAAGTACTTGCAAACGGAATCTTTCCGCAAGCTGCAAGACCAGCCGCAACGCCCATCATGTTAGCTTCTGCAATTCCGCAGTCGTAAAAGCGGTCGGGATATGCTTTCTTGAAAATTCCTGTTTTTGTAGCTGCCGCAAGGTCTGCATCAAGGACTACTAAATCTTTGTATTCTTCAGCAAGTTCTTTGAGTGATTCTCCATAGCTTTCACGGGTAGCTTTTTTTATTACATCTGCCATTGTTTTAGCCCTCCAATTCCTTTAACTGTGCGGAAAGTTCTGCCATTGCCTGTTCGTGCTGCTCTTTATTAGGAGCTGTGCCATGCCAGCCGACTTGATTTTCCATAAATGAAACGCCTTTGCCTTTTACTGACTTCTGAATAATTGCAACGGGTTTTCCTGTAACTGTTTCAGCCTCTGCAAATGCTTTGTCAATGCTGTCAAAGTCGTGAGCATCCATTGTTATCACGTGCCAGCCAAAAGCTTCAAATTTATCAGTAATCGGCTCTGGTGAGCATACTTCTGTTATTGCGCCGTCAATCTGGAGTCCGTTGTTATCAACGATTGCAACAAGATTGTCAAGTTTATAGTGAGATGCAAACATAGCGGCTTCCCATACCTGTCCTTCTTCGATTTCTCCGTCTCCGAGAACTGTATAGACTTTATAAGTCTTGTTATCAAGTTTACCTGCAAGTGCCATTCCGCAGGCTGCTGAAATACCCTGTCCGAGTGAACCGCTTGACATATCAATACCAGACGTGTGGATACATGGGTGACCCTGCAACATTGCACCAATATGACGCAGTGATTTCAGTTCATCTTCCGCAAAATATCCTTTCTGTGCAAGAACGGCATAGAGTGCAGGTGCTGTGTGACCCTTTGAAAGCACAAATCTGTCTCTGTCGGGATTTTCAGGGTCAGCAGGGTTTACATTCATCTTATTGAAGTAAAGATATGTTACAAGGTCACTTATGGAAAGTGAACCGCCGGGGTGACCTGATTTTGCGTTGTAAGTCCCCTCAATAACACCCATTCTTACTTTGCAGGCAATTTTCTGCAAATTCTTTTTAACTGAATCTTCCATATTTACCTCCATTAAAATTTATAATCAATCGTCCCAGCCAATATCATAGCTATATGATGCCTGTTTTTCATCATATCTTGCCTGTGCTTCTTTGGACTTTTTCACATATCCAAGCATTGACGGAACAAGAATTGCCATAAGCATTAAAAAAATAAATAATTTTTTCATCATATTTTAGCCCTCCGTTTTATCAATTATATATTCTATCAGTTCAGCAACTGCACCATCATCATTTGTATGATTAAGCACAAGGTCTGCTGTATTTTTTACTGATATTTCAGCATTTGCAGGGCATACACCAAAATCTGCATTTGCTAGCATCTCAATGTCATTATCAAAGTCACCGACTGCAACAAACGTAAAATCCGCCATGCCGTCAAGTTTTCTGTACTCATCAAGTGCAGAGCCTTTGCTTGTACCTTTAGGGAGCATCTCAAGAAAAATATCAGACGAACGCACAAAGTCTGCCTGCTCACCAAATCCAAGCTCATGAATCAGCATTTCCAGTTCTGAAATTTTTTCATGCTCCAATGCAAACAGAACTTTCAGCCAGTCGCCCGACGGTATATCATTTATATCCATATATTTCGGGATAACTTTGCACAAATCTGTGTGAAGCTGTTCGTATTTGTTATTTCTGAAAATGTACGTCCCGTCCGGTTTTAAAACTTCACCGCCTGCACACTGCATCTTATCAAGAATTTCAGCTGTAATTTTTCTGCTCGTTTCAGACAATGACTTTGAATACAATAACTTTCTGCTGATATAGTCATAAATCCCTGCACCGTTGTACATTATAATCGGCATTTTCAAATCAATTATACTTCTGTACTGCTCAAATGACTGAATTGTGCGACCTGTTGCAATTGTAAACTTTCCGCCAAGCGACGTGAATTTTTCAATAGCTTTTCTGTCAATGTCGTTTACCTGCTTTTCAGAATTGAGCAATGTACCGTCCATATCGCTGAAAATAATCACTTTTGTTATATCTTCAAACACTCTGCACACCTCACATCTTATCAAGTTTATTCAATACAGAAATAAAATAGTCGGGGAGTTCGCTTGTGAACTCAATATATTTGTTTGTAGTCGGGTGAATAAAGCCTATTTTACGTGCGTGGAGACATTGACCGTCAATTCCCTTGTAAGCCTTGCCATATACATCATCTCCCAGAACAGCATGACCTATATATGCAAGATGCACTCTTATCTGATGTGTGCGACCTGTTTCAAGTTTCAGCTTTATATGAGCATATCCGCCATACTGTCTGATAACGCTGTAGTGTGTAACAGCATTTCTTGAATTTTCAGTTGTAACACACATTTTTTTTCTGTCGATTTTGTGTCTGCCGATTGGTACATCAATAATTCCCTCTGTATCTTTAAAATATCCGCTTGCCAATGCTTCGTATTCACGCATGAAACTGTGTGCTTTTATCTGTTCAGCAAGATGCAGATGTGATTTGTCATTTTTTGCAACTATAAGCAGTCCGCTTGTATTTTTGTCGATTCTGTGGACAATTCCAGGACGGATTACTCCGTTTATCCCTGAAAGACTGTTTCCGCAGTGATAAAGTAGGGCATTTACAAGTGTACCGTTATGGTTGCCATGTGCAGGGTGAACAACCATTCCTTTTGGCTTATTCACAACAAGCAGGTCGTTATCTTCGTATACAATATCAAGTGGTATATTTTCAGGCAGTGCGTCCATTGGCTGTGGTTCAGGAACTTCAACAGTTATAAAATCACCCGATTTAAGCTTATAATTTTTACTGACAGGCTTATTGTTTACCAGAACTTTATTTTCTTCAATGAGTTTCTGAACGGCTGAACGTGTAAGTTCATTGTTGTTTCCTGCAATAAAACTGTCTACCCTTATATCTGACAATTCTGCAAGGTATTCAAGAATATCACTCATTTTTAACCTCTGCTTTTTCGATTTTCGGTTCTATGAAAAACACATATATAAACACAAGTACAAATCCGATTGTAACGCATATATCCGCAACATTGAAAATTGCAAATCTGAATAATTTTATCTCAAACATATCAACAACATATCCGAAACGTATACGGTCTATCAGATTTCCTATTCCGCCTGCAACAAAAAGCATTATTGAAGTAGCCAGCAGTTTTGAGCGTTTCAGCGACATAAGCATGAACACAAATGCAGCTACAACAACAAGTGAAGTGAATCCTACAAGAAACCATCTTTGCCCCGACATACTTCCGAAAATTGCACCATCATTTTCAAGATATGTTAAATCTATAATCTTGAAATTACCAAAGTGAATAAAATCCATAGTCCCGACAGGCTGTAAAACATCAACCGCCCAGTGCTTCACAAGCTGGTCAATTACAACAAGTACAAGAATAGTTATAATAAGCAGTATGCTCATAATCTTCCTTTCGCAATAATGCCTGCTGAGTTTAAACAGCAGGCAGTATAAATTTACACTTCAACAGCAACAGCACATCTTTCGCAAAGTGTAGGGTGTGTGCAGTTTGTGCCGACATATTTTGAATAGCACCAGCATCTCTCGCACTTTTCGCCCTCTGCCTTTTCAACTGCAAAAGCTGTTTCTGCGCCTGATTTCTCAACAGATATACCAGATACAATAAGAATTTCTTTAAGCTGTTCAGCAAGTTCTGAATATCTGTCAAAATCTTCGTCACTGCTCTTGATTACAATTTTAGCTTCAAGTGATTTTCCTATTGTTTTATTGTTTCTTGCTTCCTCAAGAATCTTGTTTACGGATTCACGAATGCCATAGATAAATTCCCACTTGCTGATAAATTCGTCGCTGTATTCAATACCAGATTTTTCAGGCATCTGATTAAGGAATACACTTTGTGTATCATCATCAGAACTATGTGGCATAAACTGCCAGATTTCCTCTGCTGTAAACGAAATAATCGGAGCTGATAAGCGTGTCAATGCACTAAGAATCTTGTACATTACAGTCTGTGCGGCTCTGCGGATTTCTGAATCTTCTTTTTCGCAGTAAAGTCTGTCCTTGATTATATCAAGATAGAAATTTGACATATCAACAACGCAGAAATTGTGAATTGCATGGAATGAAACATGGAAATCATACTTTTCATATCCGTTCTTTACTTCGTCAATAAGCTTGTCAAGCTTCATCATTGCCCATTTATCAAGTTCTGTAAGCTTATCAAATGAAACGCTGTCCTTATCAGGATTGAAGCCGTTTCCGTTGCCGAGATTTCCAAGAATGAATCTTGCCGTATTACGGATTTTTTTATAGGCATCTGAAAGCTGTCCAAGAATTGTCTTTGAAATTCTGATGTCGCTGTGATAGTCGGAAGATGCAACCCAGAGACGTAAAATGTCAGCACCGTACTGGTCGGTTATTTCCTGTGGGTCGATACCGTTTCCAAGTGATTTGTGCATTACTTTTCCTTCGCCGTCAACTACCCAGCCATGTGTGCATACTGCCTTGTAAGGCGCACAACCGTGATATACAACAGATGTGAGAAGTGACGACTGAAACCAGCCTCTGTACTGGTCTGCACCCTCTAAGTATAAATCAGCAGGGAAACTAAGGCAATCGAACTGTTCCATTACAGAAGTATGTGATACACCGCTGTCAAACCATACGTCCATGATGTCATATTCTTTTGTAAATTCACCACAACCGCACTCGCATCTGAAAGTATCGGGGATAAATTCGCTTACTTCCTTTGTCCACCATGCGTCTGAACCCTCTTTTCTGAAAAGGTCGGCAATTGCCTTGATTGTTTCGTCTGTATAAATCGGCTTTCCGCAGTCTTTACAGTAGATTACCGGAATCGGAACACCCCATGTTCTCTGACGTGAAATGCACCAGTCACTTCTGTCACGAACCATGCCCTTAATTCTGTCCTCACCCCATTCAGGAATCCACTGAACTCCCTCAATAGCCTTGATTGCATCGTCCTTGAATCCGTTTACGGAACAGAACCACTGTTCAGTTGCACGGTAAATAATCGGACTGTTGCATCTCCAGCAGTGCGGATATTGATGCACAATTTTCTGTGTAGCAAGCATTGCACCAACTTCAACAAGTTTATTTGCAATAGCCTTGTTTGCTTCGTCAGTGTCCATGCCCTCAAATTCACCTGCTTCAGCAGTCTGCTTACCCTTTGAATCAACACAGACAATAATACCTATGTCATCATAATTTTTGCAGACTTCAAAGTCCTCTACACCATAACCGGGAGCTGTGTGAACACAACCTGTACCGCTTTCAAGTGTAACATGGTCGCCGACTATAATCGGGGACGGACGGTCATAAAGCGGGTGCTTTGTTTTCATGCCTTCAAGTTCTGAACCTGTAAAGATATGTTCTGTTGTGTATTCTGTTATACCGGCTGTTTCCATTGTAGTTTTTACAAGTTCTTCAGCCATAACATAATATTCACCGTTTGCATTGACAAGTGTGTAGTTGTATTCAGGACCAAGACAAATTGCAAGGTTTCCAGGAATTGTCCATGTAGTTGTAGTCCAGATTACAAAATAAATCTTTGAAATATCAAGTCCGAGATTTGTAAATATTCCCTTATCGTCGGTTACATTGAATTTTACATAGATTGAATAACAAGGGTCGTTTGAGTATTCAATTTCAGCTTCAGCAAGGGCGGTGTTACAGTCAGGACACCAGTAAACAGGCTTCAGACCTTTATACATATAGCCCTTTTTAGCCATTTCGCCGAATACTTCAACTTGTCTTGCTTCATAGTCAGGGCGAAGTGTGAGATATGGATAATCATAGTCTCCGAGAGTTCCGAGACGCTTGAACTGCTTCATCTGATTCTGTACATGACTCATAGCAAAATCATGACAGTGCTTTCGCAGTTCAACAGGCGGTATTGCACCATTTTCAACACCGATTGATTTCATAGCTTTTAATTCAATCGGCAGACCATGTGTGTCCCAGCCGGGAACATAGGGTGAACAGAATCCACTCATATTTTTATATTTTACAATAAAATCTTTGAGTGTTTTGTTAAGAGCTGTACCAAGATGAATTTCACCATTTGCATACGGCGGACCGTCATGGAGAATAAATGCAGGCTTGCCTGTATTTTTTTCAATCATCTTGTAATAAAGTCTTTCGTTTTCCCATTTTTCAAGAGTTTCAGGCTCTCTTTTTGGAAGATTTCCACGCATTGGGAAATCCGTTTTTGGTAAATTGATAGTTGCGTTATAATCCTTTGCCATTGGTATCACCATTCCTTTAAAACTGAATCAATTGCTTTCGCCTGTAACAGCAGCAACAATTTCTTCTGCTGTTTCTTCTTCTTCTACGATTTCAGGCATAGTTGAAATCATTTCAAGATGAGATTTGTACATATCAAAAAGACTTCTTTTAAAATCTGCAACCTGCCTGCGAGCATCTATAAGGCTTTCCTGTTCCTTTGCAATTTCTGCTCTGTTCTTTTCCATAGCAATAGCGTGCTTTCTGACAGCTTCGTCTTCAAGTTCGTCTGCTTTTGCCTGTGCATCTGCAATAATTTTTTCAGCCTTTGCATTTGCCTCGTTGATAATATCGTATTTTTGTTTCTGAACAGAAAGAATAGCATCTTTTATAGCATCTTCGTCTTTCATATATTCTCTTACTTTATCAGCAAGAATCTGAATTTTGCTGTTTGCTTCTGTACGCTCTCTGTCCATTTCATCAAGTTCTGCTTCAAGCTGTGAAAGAAACTCATCTATTTCTTCCTGCTTGTATCCAAAAGCAGCCTTTTCAAATCTTTTATTTCTTACGTCTTTTGAAGTAATCATAGCTACTCACCTCATTATATATATTTTTTCAAAACTATGTGTATACGGTTCTTTTTAGTAACGCCGTTTATACATGACAAAATAAATCTTCCACAGCCACGAACTGAAAGTATATCGCCCTCTTTTATTTCATGTGAAACAGATGAAACAGTAAAATGATTTATGTCAACTCTGTCTGCACGTATAATTGCAGATGCTTTTTCCCGACTTGTATTAACTGCTAATGCAACTATACAGTCAAGACGCATGGAAGCGACTGTTCCGCTTATTTCCTTGAATTTCTGAATATCGGCAATTGAAAGCTCAAAATTTCTGCTGTCTGAAACTTTCACTCCTGTTCTGCCGATTTTTGAAACAGTTGACATAATAAGTTTTGCCGTGATTTCATTTACAGCAGTTTGTGCCATTCCCTCTGAAACGACTATATCCCCGATTTTTTCTCTTTTAATCTGCATTCCCATAAAAGAACCCAGAAAATCACGGTGTGTGAGTTTATCCTCTTTTCTGTATGAAAAAGTAAGGCATTTCAAAGGAAAATCATCAATGATATAGTCTTCCAGATAATCGGGATATACAGCAAGAATCTTTCTGCTTGCTTCGGTAAAACCACCGTAGAATTTATAGTGCAGTTCACCAGTGTTTTTTCTGCACCACATTTCAGCTTCTGCACATTGTCTTTCATCAAAGAAATTTGAAAAATATGCAATGCTGTCTCTGTTACAGCGGTCAACCATATCAGCTAATTTTGCGAAGAATATTTTATCTGTCTGTTCAGTCATCAGATAAATACACCATTGTTTTCAAGTTCGCCAACTAAATCTTCACCGATAAAACCAACATTATAAGGCGTGATAATATAGGTGAGATTTGCAACAGGCTTTAAACTTCCGCCGTTTGCATAAGCAACTCCGACAAGAAAATCAATAATTCTTCTCTTGTTTTCTGGAGATGCTGTTTCAAGATTGAGTACAACTGTTTTCTTTGCAATAAGGTGGTCGGCAATCTGCTTTGCATCTGTAAAGGCAGAAGGTTTTACAAGTACAACCTGAAGCTGTGCTGTTGTCTGAATATTAACAACCTTATTTTTTCTTCCGCTTTCATTGGAAATTGGTTCTTCATAATCACTTACAACAGGTGTAACTGTATTCTGTTGAGTGCTGTTGTTATATGCAGCAGCAGTTGCAGCAGCTCTTTCACTTCTTGAATCAGTTGATGCTATATTTGTCTCTGTAGAAGCAAATTCTTCGTCCTCGTCAGAAGCAAAGAAGAAATCCTTGATATTGTCAAAAAGTTTCATAATTTTTTCTCCATTCTCCGCATATTATATTTTATAGGTTTCGCAGGATTCATGCGGAAAATCTGTGAAACGGGTATGGGTCAGTTATAGTTTCTGATGCCGAAAAGTCCTGTTCCGATTCTTATAATAGTAGAACCGTATTTTATTGCTTGCTGATAATCATGGGTCATGCCCATAGAAAGCTCGTCCATAGCAACAGCAGGAATTTCGGTTGATTTTATGTCATTGAAAAGTTCCGCCATTCGTCCAAGAAAAATATCACTATTTGAGGGCGGAGGAATTGTCATAAGTCCTTTTACTTTTATTCCCTGCATTTCTGAAATCTGTTCAAGAAGTTCACGCAGTCTGTCAGGTGCAACACCGCTTTTTGAATCTTCTCCGCCGATATTCACTTCGCAAAGAATATCCATAACTTTATTATGGGCAATCGCAAGGCGGTTTATTTCCTTTGCAAGTTTAATATTATCAACAGACTGAATCATACTCATAGGTTCGATAATATATTTAACTTTATTTGTCTGCAAATGACCTATAAAATGAACTTCAGCAGATTTATCATAGATTTCCTGCTTTGATAAAAATTCCTGCACCCTGTTTTCGCCAAGTAGTTTAAGTCCAAGATTGACAGCATGATTGACAATTTCAGGTGCAACAGTTTTTGTAACAGCCATAAGACGAAAAGAATTTATATCCCGTCCGCATTTGTCAGCTGTTTCAGCAATATTTTCATTTATCACCTTTAGATTTTCATCTACATAACAGAATTTATCTGCCATTTTCATCACCTTCAATAATAATATCATCATAAAGCGCAAGATAACCTGAATCATCATCATGAACTTTCGAGAGAACATAGTCGCTTCCCTCATAGATAACATCAATTTTCTTGAATACAACCTGTTCGCCTTTTAATATGCGGACTCCTTTGTAATTTGTAACGACAGAGCCTGTTTTGTTTCCAAGTTCGTCATATATATCTTCCTCAATATCGTCGAAACGTATCGATTCACGGGGAACTTTCAGCCCGTTGTATTTGCCTTTTATAATTTTGCACTGTTCTGCACGATGCTGAACAAGGTCATAATTGAACTGACTGCAATTTATTATAATTATGCACTGTTCAAGACTTCCTTCGTCACGTACATCTGTTATAACAGCATCAAAAGTTTCATCAGATGAATCAAACTTTATCTGTACATAGTTTCCGACGGCATACTCTTTTCGTGAATTATCCACAACACCTGCAAGATACCAGCTGTAGCCGTTTATTATCTTGCCTACAATTGTATTTTCGTCACTTCTGCGGTCTGTAATGCTGTTTATTTCAGCAATTGTTATTTCATCAAGTTTATTTGGATTAAGTTCAGTTTCATATCCATCACAATAGCTTACAAAATATGATGGCTGATTTGATTTTACAAGTTCAACAGGTTCTATTGATTCTGTTTTCAGTTCAGCAAGTTCTGCATTAATATCATTAATCTGCTGTTCAAATCCTGAAACTTGTTTTGTAATAATCTGATATGTACTCATCTGTACAAGCAGATTTTCCATATCATCTCTTAATTTACTGTAATCCTGCATATCACGGCTGTATATAAGACTTCTGTAGCTCTGGCTTATATTCTCTGAAAGACTTGACGGCTGTGCAGATTCAAGCGTGCCGGGATTCTGAATTTTCTTAAGTATTGCAAGTTCTTTTTCAAGACGGTTTATTGCTCTGTTTCTGCCAATCTGTGCATCATCAGGATAAACTTCCGCAATAACAGTATCAGTTCCGACTTTTCCGCCATCTGCAACGTTATAACTCAAAACACCGTTTCCGCTGAAAGTTATTACTTTTTCGTCTCTTATAAAAACACCTTTAAAATCCTTTGAGGAAACAGCTTCAGACATAAGGGCAGTTTCTGTTGTGGCTTGTCTGTTGTTGAAGTTATATACAATACTTATAAGAACAATCAGAAGCAATATAAGGACACTGTTTCTTAGAAATTTTACAATAAATCCGCTTTCTGATTTACTTGAACGCATATTTTACTCGCTTTTTTCAGAAGCATCAAGAATAGAAACAGACTTTGCAGGAATGATAGTTGAGATAGCGTGCTTGTATACAAGCTGTTGCTTTCCCTCGCAGTCAAAAATTGCTACGTAGCTGTCAAAGCCTCTTACCATTCCTTTAAACTGAAAACCATTCGTAAGAATAATTGTGACTACAATTTTTTCCTTTCTACACTGGTTAAGAAATACGTCCTGTAAATTAATTGCCTTGTTCATACACATTCTCCTGTTCTTTGTTATTTAAATGTGTAAACTATTTTTTGATTTAGATAT
>CAMWKY010000015.1 GCA_947174965.1 uncultured Ruminococcus sp.
TTTCTTAAAAAATATATTGTAATTATTATAGCTTTTTATTAATACTTCATTGGAATCATTCCTTTCGTTTCATTGTCTATATAATACAGCGGTTTTTTGATGAGAATATTACAGTTATGTGAAAATCAGATGAAATTTAGCACTCTCATGTGTAGAGTGATAACAGTCGTCGTGTGAGAGTGCTAATGAATTAAACTAAAAAAATCGTGAAAATGTAGTGACAAATACAGATTTTTGTGATATAATATATTTGTATATATTTTTGTAAAGGACGTGTTAATATGTCTGTAAATTATGATGTTATTATTGTAGGTTGTGGTGTTGCAGGACTTTACAGCGCACTGAATCTGCCTGAAAACGTAAGAATACTGATTATCTGTAAGAAAGAGCTGTCATTGTGCAACTCAATGCTTGCGCAGGGCGGTATTGCAGGGGTCTATAATTCGCCGTCGGACAATATACAGTATCACCAGAACGATACGCTTATAGCAGGAAGTTTCAAGAATAATGTTGATGCTGTTCATACTCTTGTAAGCGAAGCAGCACAGGATTTGGAACATATCATTGAGCTTGGCGTTGAATTTGACAAAAATCCCGACGGAACATATCACAGAACACTTGAGGGCGGTCACAGTCACCACAGAATATTCCACCGTGCCGATTCTACAGGTAAGGAAATCACAACAACACTGCTTGAGAACGTGCAGAAGCTACCTAATGTTACGGTTATGGAAAATACTATCATGTGCGACGTGAAAAAAACGTCAACAGGCTATTCAGCATTCCTCAAAGATGCAGAAAACAACTACACAACAGCAAACTGCCACTTCATGATACTTACAACAGGCGGTATAGGCAGAGTTTACCAGTTTACGACAAATTCTGCTATAGCAACAGGTGACGGCATAACATTCGCCTATGAAATGGGTGCAAAAATAAAGAATCTTAGCTATGTGCAGTTCCACCCGACAGCTTTCAACAACCGTGCCACAAGAGAATGTTTCCTGATTTCTGAAGCTGTACGTGGTGAGGGGGCATATCTTCTCAACTGCCACAAGGAACGTTTTATGCACAATTATGACAAGCGTCTTGAACTTGCGCCACGTGATGTAGTTTCACACGCTATCGTACTTGAATCACGCAAGCAGAAATCAACGGACTTTTATCTTGACATAAGCTACAAAGACAGTGAATTTCTTAAAAACCGTTTCCCTATGATTTACAAGAACTTGCTGGAGCAGGGCTATGACCTTACAAAAGAACCAGTGCCGATATTTCCGTGTCAGCATTATCTTATGGGCGGTATTGACGTAAACCAGAACTCCGAAACAACGCTCCCGAATCTTTATGCCTGCGGAGAATGTTCACATACGGGCGTACACGGAAGCAATCGTCTTGCAAGCAACTCACTTTTAGAAGCACTTGTATTCTCACGCCGTGCAACTGAAAGTATCGCATCAAAGCTTGACAGCGTACCGTCACATTTTGAGGAAGTCGAATTTGATGCACATATCGGTGCTGAACATATTCCGTCGGGCATACGTACGGAGACAAGAAAAATCATGCAGAACAGCTATTTTGTAATTCCCGATAAGGATTCAGCCGTTGAGGGTGTAAAGCGTGTTGAGGAGATAAGAAACGACCTGTTAAGCGGAAAATATCTTGTTGATGCGGACTATGTTCTTGCAAAGTCAATTGTAACGGTTGCTTATATAATTCTCAATGAGGTGATACAGTGATGATTGATTCCAACAAGTTGAGTTATGAACTCTTTATCGGCGATACTGATAAACGTGGTTTTGAATGTTTTATATGCCCTGAAACCGAATTTTCGGACAAAAGTCTGACTGAAATAAAAAATGTGAAAGACAGTATATGGAATTGTGATAATTATATGGGTATTTATTTCGATTTACACATTTCGTCACATATTGTGAGAATTATTTGTGAGTGGATATACGTTGATAAAAAGTATCATAAAGAAATACTGGAGTGCCTTATAAATGGACTGAATGGCATTTCGGGAATTTCTAAAGTTGTTATTGGTGATGTAAGCGATGATAAAGAGGAGGATAATACTATGAATGAGGAATTTGATGAAATATTTGATGAAATGGATTTCGACTGGACAAAATCAATGGGTCTTGACAAGCTGGGTCTTTACTATGAAATAAAAATGGACGGTATGGATGGCGAGTGCTTCGATTACAGCATTTATCTTGATGGTGATGTTACAGAGGAAAAATACAAGGAAATCTGCAACGCTGTACACGATTTTCAAGAACCTTATGAAAAAAAGGATATTTACATGGGCTATTATTCTGTTTCCAAAGAAGATGACAAGATACTTATTTATCTTGATTTAGGAAATGTCAAGCCACAGTATGAAGATGTTTCAATCAACGGCATTTTACAGGCTCTCAACAATGTATCAGGCATAAAGTCTGTTATTATTAATGAAGGTCTTTACGATTTTTAAGAGGTGATTTTTATGAAACTTTTACAGTGCTATATTGACAATATCATAACAACCGCACTCATGGAGGACATCAACTATATTGATGCTTCTGCTGATAATCTGATACCGCCTGAACATCAGAGTTCTGCATACTATGTTGCGAAAGATACGGGTGTTGTCTGCGGAATTGACATTGCAAAGAGAGTATTTGAACTTGCAGGCGGTGACGTTGATTTCAGAATACTCATGCAGGACGGCACAAAGGTACAGAAAGGCGATATTATTGCAGAAATGAACGGCAGTACGCTTACGCTCCTCAAAGGCGAAAGAACTGCATTGAATATCTTACAGCATATGTCAGGTATCGCAACGGCTACCAACAAATGCGTGGAGCTTGTTTCGGGTACAAACGCATCTGTCACTGATACAAGAAAAACGCTCCCCGGACTTCGTGCGTTACAGAAATACGCTGTTACGGTCGGCGGAGGAAAAAATCACAGATATAACCTTTCCGACTGCGCAATGCTCAAGGATAATCATATTGACGCTTACGGCGGAATCACTCCTGCTGTTGCTGAACTCCGTAAAAAAATCGGTCATACTGTCAAGATTGAAGTTGAAGTGCGTACGCTTGACGAACTCCGTGAAGCACTTGCAAACAAGGTTGAAATTATCATGCTCGACAATATGAACTGTAGTGAAATGGCAGAAGCTGTTGCAATCACGGACGGCAATGCACTGCTTGAAGCATCAGGAAATGTGACTGCTGAAAATATCCGTCAGGTTGCGGAGACTGGTGTAAACATAATTTCTTTAGGTGCATTGACCCACTCTGTAAAATGCTTTGATATTTCAATGAAAATCCGCAAAACTACTTGACAAACGGAAATATTTCTGCTATAATTAATAATGGCGGGGGGGTTTTTTTGATGTTTAGAAAATCCTTTTATTTTGATTTTTTTATGTTTTTCTTTCCTATCACCTGTTTGTTGCTTGCGACAAAAGTTACTTACACATACCATTCTTACCTCCCCTCCGCTACGTATAATGAAATAAATTCAGCCGTAAACGCTCCCGAAGATATAGTTGTCACGGAGTGCGGAACGGCTGATTCGTTATATAGAATAAATGTTCCTGAAACTGGCGACTACTGTCTATATCTGCGCTATCTTGCAAAGAAGTCAAACAGTCCGCAGATTGAATTTTCCCTGAAGATTGACGGGGCTGTACCTTTCAGCAAGTCATCAAGACTTATCCTGAAACGAACGTGGACGAACGAACACGACATATACACGGATTCAAGAGGAAATCAGGTGCGACCCTCACAAATTCAGTGCGAAACGTGGCAGGAGTGCTATATCCGTGACCCTGACGGACTTTCCAGCAAACCGCTTGTGTTTCACCTTGAAAAAGGTGTGCATGAAGTATCTTTTGAATCGGAATCGGACTTTGAACTTGATTTTTTCAGCTTCTGCAATCCGCCGTCACACGAAAAATACTCCGCACACGACATCACCCCGACAGATGCGGACATAATCAGGATTGAGGGGGAAAATGCGCTGTATAAGTCTGATGCCATACTCTCTCCGACTTACGACAATTCAGGCTGTCTTGTATCACCGTCCGACCCTGTTAAAGTGGTGTACAACACTATCGGAGCAGGCAGAACATGGGAAAATGCTTTGCAGTCGCTCACGTGGGAATTTGATGCAGTCGAAAGCGGTTGGTACAGATTAGGCATAAAGGCACGCCAGAATCAGATGCGTGGACTTTATTCCAGCAGGCGCATATATATTGACGGAGAAGTGCCGTATCAGGAGCTTGAACAGGTACGCTTTTTTTACAATAAGGACTGGAGCATCACTGTTCCGCAGACTGAATCGGGCGAAGATGTATATCTTTACATAGAAAAAGGCTATCACTCAATCACCCTTGAATGTGCAACGGGTGAAATCGGTGTGCCTTTGCAGAAACTTGAAACAGTTGTTGACCGCCTGAATGAGTGCTATAGCGAAATCATCATGGTGACAAGCCCGAATCCCGACAAGTATACTGATTACTACGTCCACGAAAAAATCCCCGATATAACGGACAGATTTGCTGAAATATCGTCTGAACTGAAAAATATACAGTCGGAGATTGAGACAGTTTCAGAGGGGTCGGAAGTTGCGCTGATTGGCAATATGGCGGTGATACTTGATAAATGCGTGGAGAAGCCATTGAAAATACCCGAATATCTGTATCAGATTAAAGAGAACATAATTTCTGTCTCCGCACTCATGTACGACTACTGCAAACAGCCCCTTGAAATCGACTATATGGAGCTTGCACCGTACGGCACGGACTTTTCAGCGTGCAACGGAACACTGTTTCAGGAATGTATGTTCGGACTGAAATCGTTCGTCGGCTCTTTTTTTGAGGACTATACAACACTATCAGACGTAAACGGCAAAGAAGCGGTTGAAGTGTGGGTTGCATCAGGCAGAGACAATGCGCAGGTGATACGGGAACTGACGGAAAGCGGATTCATGGCGGAATATGATGTGCCTGTTGCGATTAATCTTGTATCGGGAGGAATAATTGAAGCATCACTGTCGGGTCGTGAGCCTGATGTTGCGCTGTTTGTCGGAGGTGAGTTCCCTGTAAATCTTGCATCACGTGGACTTCTTGCCGATATATCGCAGTACAGCGGATTTGACACGGTTTCAGCACGCTTTCAGCAAAATGCACTCACGCATTATCAGTACAAAGACGGAATATACGGTCTGCCGTTAACGCAGTCTTTTGCAATGATGTTCTACAGAACAGATATTCTTTCTACTCTTAGTATAACTTCTCCGCCCGAAACGTGGGACGACTTTATGAAGATACTCCCCGAAATACAGCGGAATTATATGTCAGTCGGACTTGTACTGCCGTCTGCAGATATATCGCCCGCAACAGAATCGGGGCATACGTTCGCTATGCTGATGCTACAGCAGGACAAATCCTACTACAACAGCGACCTCACACGCTCCGTACTTGATTCGGCAGATGCGGTACAGACTTTTGAGCGGTGGACTGACTTCTACACGGACTACGGCTTCTCTCAAAGTTACGACCCTTTCACACGATTCAGAACGGGCGAATATCCCATAGTTATTGCGGACTACTCCTTTGCGTTGCAACTTGAATCTGCGTCACCTGAAATACGTGGTTTGTGGGACTTCTGCCCTGTTCCTGCAACTCTGCGCTCCGACGGCTCACTATCTCATGCGGTAAACTCAAATACAACAGGTGCGGTGATATTCAGCACTTCGGACAAGAAAGATGATGCGTGGAGTTACATAAAATGGCTCACTCAAACGGACGTACAAGCGCAGTACGGCAACAGAATTGAGGGCATACAAGGTACTATGGGACGATACCAGACTGCTAACCTGAACGCTATGGAGATGCTGTCATGGTCGGAAAGTCAGCTTGCACAACTGAAATCACAACAGAACGAACTTGCAGAAATCCCGATAACTCCTGCTTCATACGCCGTTACACGCAACATAATGAACGCTTTCAGGGAAACGGTCAACAGCGGAGAAAATCCCCGAAACACGCTTATATGGTACAACAAGGATATAGACAATGAACTTGAAAGAAAAAATTAAACGAAATATGGACTGCTATCTGATGCTTGCGCCGTTCATGCTGTTTTTTACTGTTTTTACTGTTCTGCCTGTTGCAATGTCGCTTCCAATCGGATTCACGGACTTCAACATGGTGCAGACCCCGAAATTTGTCGGGCTTGACAACTATATCACGCTGTTTTTGTCGGACAAGGTGTTTATGAAGTCAATCCGCACAACGATTATATTCGCCTTTGTCACTGCTCCGTTAAGCTATGTGATGTGCTTTCTGCTTGCATGGCTAATCAGCGGACTGAAACGTCCTTTGCGAAACGTTCTCACGCTGATATTTTACATACCTTCCATGGCGAACTTGTATGCAGTCTGGCGGATTATTTTCAGCGGTGACATGAACGGCTGGCTAAATTCGTTCCTGATTGACATAGGCTTTTTGCAGTCCCCTGTGCAGTGGCTCACGGATTCACGCTATGTATTAGGTGTGGCGATAGTCGTCCAGTTGTGGATTTCATTAGGCGCAGGCTTTCTTGCTTTGAGTGCAGGATTCAGAAGTATCGATAAATCACTCTACGAAACAGCGTACATAGAGGGCATGAACAGCAAGTGGCAGGAGCTTGTGTATATCGTGATACCGTGCATGAAACCGCAGATGCTTTTTGCTGGCATAATGCAGATAGTCAGCTCATTTACAGCCGATTCCGTAGTGCGTGAGCTTGTGGGATTTCCGTCAACAGACTACAAGGCGCACACTATCATGACCCATGCTTTCGACTATGGGTGGGTACGCTTTGAAATGGGCTATGCTTCGGCAATATGTACGGTGCTTTTTGTGGTGATGTTCGTGTGCAGTCGGTTTGTCAACCGCATTTTCGGGAGTGAGAGATGATAAAATCAAAAAAACAAAAGTTCGGCAACCTGATTATACAAGTTGCCCTGATTATACTTGCTGTATATATGTTCCTGCCGATTTATCTTACTGTTGTCATGTCCGTGAAGCCGACAGAGGAGCTTTTTGTATTCCCGCCGAAACTCTATACGCTCCGCCCGACACTCTCCAACTTTACAAGTATGCTTGAATCAGCAAGGCAAAACCGTGTGCCGTTTTCAAGGTATCTGTTCAATACTGTTGCGGTTACTTTTTCGGTAACTTTATGTCAGTGCGTGTTTGTTTCTATGGGAGCATTTGTGCTTGCAAAGTGCGAATTTTACGGCAAAAAGCTAGTCAATGCGCTGATTATTACAGCACTCCTCTATCAAAGCAACGTAATCTACATAATGCAGTATATGGTGATGTCGAAAGTCGGGATTATCAATACTCCGCTTGCGCTGATACTGCCGTCCATAGCATCTCCGATAGGCTTTTTTCTGATGAAGCAGTCGATAGCGCAGATACCCGATTCCATGATTGAATCCGCAAAAATAGACGGTGCAGGACTGTTTCGTATCTGCTGGCAGATTGTCATGCCGAACCAGAAACCTGCCCTGATGACGCTGATAATATTCGCATTTCAGGCATCATGGAACATTCAGGGCGGTAGTCTGATTTTCGACGAACAACTAAAGACACTGCCGTCAGTGATATTGCAGATTTCGTCGTCTGGACTTGCAAGGGCAGGCGAAGCAATGGCATCAGCAGTCTTTCTATTGATACCGCCTGTTGTGGTGTTCACGCTTGCACAACGTCAGATTATGGACACTATGGTACATTCGGGCATAAAGTAAACCGCACTCCTCCGCACGCCGACCGCACGCCCTCCGCACCCGTGAATTTCCCGATTTATAGCCATTCGCACGCGCGCACGCCCTGAAAGCAACTTACTATTAAAAAAGAATTTTTCTATGAACTCCGTTGAATCCTCTTACACGTTTTCCGTCTGCCATGATACGAGTGGAGTATTTTATATTATACTTTTTTTCGTTCTGCCTAATCCAGTTTATGAAACTCTCTCTTTTAATGTGTTCAAGTCCGTTGTGCGAACACCATGAGCAGTAGGCATTATAGAGATTAACGCTTGATATGGAGCTGTTAGTGGCAAATTCAAGCCAGTCGTCCTCCATAAACTCAACTATATTGCAGTTGTTTCCGACAGCTTCTTTTCTGTTCTGCAATGTTTTTGCCGAAAGAGTGAATTTGAAGTTGTTGTCTACAAGTCTGCGCAGACCGTCAAACAGCCAATAGAAAATGCGTGTTTTTTCCTGAATAAAGTCATCAGCAATAAACGGATTATCAATTCTGCCATGTTTTTTCGGCTTTGTGGATAGGATAATCATACGTCTTGAAAAGCCCTCTGTCTTGTCGTATAATGCACGTGGAGAGCCATTCCCGAAGCAGAGGAAACGACAGTATATATTTGCCTGAAAACTCTGCTCAAACTTGCGTTCGACTTCTATCGGCGTTTCTGCTGTTACAATCGTCTTGAACATACCTGTTGAGCTAAGTGCCTGCAACTGCAAATCGTCATCAATCATCAACAGCTTGTCAACAAGATTGCTGACAAAAAATCTGTCCGATTCTATACGGTGCAGACTTGCTGTTACCATAGAACTGCCGAAAATCTCTTTAAGTATGATGCCTAATCTGGATTTGCCCTCACCGCCGTTTCCTATGATAAACATTGCAGACTGACCCTTTGTGCATGGTACTAAACAGTAGCCTAAATATTCCTGCAACGTAAGTATATCATCATCTTCCAGAAGCTCATGCAGAAATGCAAGAAACTTTTCAGGTTCGCAGTTTTCGGGACGACTTGAATAATACTCAAAATTGAAGCGGTTTACACAAATCATCTTTTCGGGGAAAAACGTACCGTCATAGCAGAGAATACCATTTGCGACATTTATTCTGTCCTCATGGATTTTATCAGTTCTGCCGTTTTCCATGAGTATCTTCATGGCATTGAAAAGAGCATTTACTCTCTCTCTGATTCTTGTGCGGTAATAAGGGAAGATTTCATGCGCAATATTCGTCTTTATAACGTCATCTTCCTGCAATCCGTTCATATCATAGAATCTGCCGTTAAACTGCTGGATATTGTATTTGCTGATATACCAGCCGACGAATTGTGGCTCATCAATTGTCTTGTTGTCAATCGCCCACGCAGGCGGAAGCTCCCCCCTGAACATCTCACGCCTTTTCTCCTCATAGGTTTTCTCTGGCTGATTCTCCTGATTCTGATTAGGCTGATTCTGATTGCCCTGATTTTGATTATTATATGCCATAATAAGCACCTCCAAAAAATATATCTTTCATAAGAGGGCAAAAAAAGCACTTTTTTCAATCAAAAAACATTGATTATTGAAAAATATTCACAAAAAGTTTACAATTGCAAAGAAAAAATCTTTTTTTAATAGTAAGTTGCTTTCAGGGCGTGCGCGCGTGCGAATGGCTATAAATTGGGAAATTCACGAGTGCGGAGGGCGTGCGGTCGGCGTGCGGAGGAGTGCGGAAAGACAAAGGAGCGTACAGAACATGGATTCTTATAATTACGACAAAACAAATTCGCCGATACCGTCGCAGGCAGGATATACGGCTGAAACGTCCGTAAACGGCTATACTATGGGAGTTGGTGCGCTTTCGTCGCCGTCCGATATATTCCACGCAGGCAGACTGTTCTGGATTGCCGATACGGGCAACGACAGAATTATTGTGACAATCAACGACTTTTCAAAATCCCTTGTAATCGACAGCTTCACACGTCCCGACGGCACGCAGACTTCACTGAAATCCCCGACTGGTGTATTTGTTTCAGACTATATTTATATCGCAGACAGTGGCAATTCACGCATCATTATAGCCGATTCTATGGGAAATATTGTGAATGAGATAACAAAGCCCGATTCCGTGATATACGACAGTAACAAAACATTTGTTCCGCAGAAAGTTCTTGCCGACAGCAACGGAAATATCTATGTTGCACTCAATAACATAACATCAGGAGTTGCGCTGTTTTCGGCTGATTGTGAGTTCAGGGGCTTTTTCGGTGCGGACAGAGTAAACAGGACTTCTGATGCGCTCCGTGATTACCTTGCGTTTCTGTTCGTCTCCGATTCAAAGAGGTCAAGGCGGACAAGAAGTATTCCGACAGGTATCGCAAATTTCGACATTGACGGAGATTTCATTTTCACGTGCAGTCCGTCGTCAGTGAGAAAGCTTAATCCGTCGGGTGATGATATATTTGCATCAAAAAATGCTGTTTTCGGCGATTTCAAGCCAGTCTACGATACATCAGGCTATAATATTCCGTCGGCAGATATTGTTGATTTGGACGTTTCAGCAGACGACTATATAAACTGTCTTGACAGGACAACAGGGCGCATTTTTCAGTACGACAGTGAGGGCAACCTGATTTTTATAATGGGCGGAGAGGGTAAACAGTCGGGCTTGTTTCAGCAGGCTTGTGCAGTTGAATCAGCGGACGGCAGAATATATGTTCTTGATTCCATGAAAAACAGCATAACAGTGTTCGCAGAAACGGAGTTCGGGCGCATTGTGCATCAGGCAAACGACCTCTGCAACGGCGGATATTATGAGGAATCGCTTGAATTATGGCAGAAAGTACTGGAAATGGACGGAAATTATAATCACGCCTATGAGGGTCTTGCATCAGCCTACCTGCAAAAAGGCGAATACGAAAAATCAATGCACTATGCGGAATTATCGTACTCACAAGAGATATACGACAAGGCTTATGAGGGATTCCGCCATGATTTTGTGAAGTCGCATTTCGGACTTATATTCAGTGGGATTATATTATCAGTCGTACTGCTGAAAAAAATGAGGAAAAAAAATGAGTGAGATAAAATGGCTTAAATACGCACTAACTCACGTTTCCGACGGATTTGAGGAACTGCGTTTCAGGAAAAAAGGTTCAGTGAAAATTGCGGTTGTTATAGTGCTGATGTTTTTTGTTGCGGACGTTGTTTCCGACCGTCTCTACGGCTTCCAGTTCCGCATCTCCGACGACAGAACATTCAATGTCATACCACACATAACGTCAAGTATCGGGCTTTTTCTTGCGTGGGTGACGGGCTGTTCTGCCGTGAGTACGTTTCTTGACGGTGAGGGAACAGCAAGGAATACAGCGATATATACCGCATACGCCCTTGTACCGTACATTGCGCAGAAGCTCATCAACACCATATTGTCGCACGTTCTCACACGGGACGAATTTACGTTCATGCAGATAATTCAGCTTGCTGGCACATTCTGGACAGTTATACTTCTGTTCTCCGCAGTGAAAGCAGTTCACCGCTATACTTTTATACGCACTGTAATATCTATTGTGACGACCGTATTTTTCATGCTGATAATGCTGTTTCTGCTCATACTGTTCATGTCGCTGATTCAGCAGATGTGGCTGTTTGTATCGGCAGTCTATACAGAAATCCTCTACAGAATAAGGGGTTGAAAAAAGTGAATCGTTTCAGTCTTATGTTATGTGTAGTATGCTTGTTTTTTGCCTGTTTTTCGGGGAATATTGATGCTTACGAATATGCTGTGGAAACTGTTGAAAGCACTGTTGAAACTGTTGAAAGTGTGGGAGAGACGTTCACAAAATGCGCTGAAAATGACGGTTATATCATGCTTGCCGACTACAATTCAGGTATCATTGCACTTGAAAACAAGTCTACGGGTTATACGTGGTATTCGTCTCCGCCCGACACAAAAAACGACAGCACGGCTTCTGCGCTTATACAAAATGAACTGCTCTCATCAAATACACTCCGCTATGGCACACCAAAAAAACGCACTGACAGTCTTGCACGCTCAAATACAAGCGACTGCAATTTTACAGTGACTGCGATTAATGACGGCGTACGCATAACATACGACTACAGCGCAGGATTTCATTTCCCTGTTGACTATGTTCTTATGAGCGATTATCTCCGTGCAAGCCTGAAAGTGTCTGAAATTGTGGAGACAAATCCCGATAATATCGCAACAGAAGTTACAGTTATGGGAAGTTTCGGCGCATCATCAGGTGAGGACGGTTATTTTGTGATTCCCGACGGTTCGGGGGCATTAGTCCGCTTCAACAGCAATACAACGTCCGACACCAACGCATATTCACGCACGGTTTACGGCAGTGACGTTTCAGCAGTACCCGACTACAGCACCGCATCAGCTCAACAGATTTGCCTGCCAGCGTTCGGCATTGTGAGGGGGGATAATGCAATGCTTGTTGTTGCATCAAAGGGCGATTCAAATGCCTGCATCACCGCAAAAATTGCAGGACAGTCCAACAGCAGTTATAATTTGTGCAACTTCACTTTCATTCTGCGCAACAAAGATACCTACTATATGGCAGGTAGTTCCTCCGATAAGTTTACAGTCTTTGAGACGGGGGATATTTGTGCAGACGATATTGAACTGCGCTACTATCCCATTTCAAAGAAAGATGCAGACTATATTGACATTGCAGAAAAATACAGAGAGTATATTAATATCACGCCGAAAAAAAGCAGTCCTGCATTGTACGTCAACTTGTACGGCGGAGCGGAGAAAAAAAAGAGTGTATCTGGTATACCCGTAACCATGAAGCAGTCCGCAACAAGCTATAGTCAGGCGGTGGAAATACTGTCGGGGCTGAAAAGCAAGGGTGCGGACAATATAGTTGCATCATACGTGAACTGGACGGACTACAGCATGGAAAACAAGATTGACACAAGTGCAGAGCCGTCGTATACTTTAGGCTACAGACGTGATTTCAGCCGACTGAAAGAGTTCGCCGACGAAAATAACATCTCTCTATATCCCGCAGTTCATAACCGTGACTTCATTTCAGGCAACGGCTATAATCTGTCCCATGCGTGCATACGTGCATCAGGTGCATACTCACGCATAGTAAGCTACGACAGGGCATACGGTATTCCCGACGGACGACTGAAAAACAAATCCCTTGTTTCACCGAAGTATTTCAGCAAAATTTACTCTGAAACAGCCTTAAACTACAGTTCACGACAGATTTCAGGCATATTTCCGCAGTATCTCACATCATCACTATACGGCGACTACAGCAGAAACAAAATATCACGCTTTCAGGCAATGCAGTACACGACAGATACACTTGAATCGCTCTCCGAAAGTCTTGATATTCTTGCGGATTGTGCAAACGCTTATGCCCTGCCGTATGTAAGTCACATAACCGATATGCCGTTGAGTTCAGGGAAGTACGATATATTCAGTGAGGACGTGCCGTTCATGCAGATTGTGTTGCATGGTGTTGTGCCGTATGCGACAGTTATAAACAGTTCGCCGAATCCGACCGAAACACTGCTGAAAGCTGTTGCTGTAGGCAGTATGCCTTGCTATGATATTATCGCAGAGGAAACAGACGTTCTCAAAAACACCGAACTTGATTTGTACTACTATGCACGCTCCTATGGTACGGCTGAAAAATATGCACTGATTAAGCCGATTTTTGAGAATATCTCCGAAAGCACCATAACAGGCTACGAATCAGACGGCATTACAATAACAACAACATATTCCAACGGTACTATAATAGTAACAGACCTTGACAGGCAGACTATAAACTTCAACGGCAAGGAAATATACATGGGTGAGGAGTGAGAATGTGAAAAAAATACCATACCGAAAAAAAAAGGAGCTGTACGGCTACAGCTTTATAAGCATATGGTTTGTGGGCGCAGTGATATTTTTCCTGATACCGCTTGTGAAGTCGTTTCTGTGGTCGTTCAATGACGTGACTATTGAAACAGGCGGTGCAGATACGTCATGGGTCGGACTGAAAAACTACGTCTACTCAATAAATACGGACGAAAAATATACTCTGCTTCTGAAAGATACTCTGCTTGAAACACTCTGGAAAACTCCGCTTATACTTGTGTTTTCCATGTTTACCGCCGTTATACTGAATCAGAAATTCAGGGGTCGGACTGTTGCAAGGGCAATATTTTTTCTGCCCGTAATAATTGCAACTGGTGCAGTTTATGAGATTATCAGCGGAGATTTAGGCAGAACCGGAAATATCAGTGCAGGACAGTTTTCAACACTCTTTTCAACAAATTCAACAGGCAGGCTTTTGCAGTTTTTAGGCATCTACGGTACAAGCGACAGATTCAATGAGATAATTTCCGCAACAGCTGACAATATTTTCAGCATAGTGTGGTCAGGCGGTATTCAGACACTCATTTTTTTAGGTGCATTACAGAATATTCCTAAATCGGCAAGGGAATCGGCACTGCTGGACGGTGCAACAGGGTGGGTATTTTTCTGGAAAATCACATTGCCATATATAAGCCCGTTTATACTTGCAAACCTGATTTTCACGGTGACGGACGCTTTCACAAGTCCGATAAATAAAGTGATGAGACGTATATACTCAATGCGTGACGACTTCCGTTTTGGTGAGGGGTCGGCTATGGCGTGGATTTACTTCGGCATTATTCTTGTATCAGTCGGCATTATAACGTCACTATTCAGAAAATTCACTGATGAGGAGCGTAAAAATGGGTAAAGTATGGGCTTTTTTCAGGTTTATCATAGTAATGGGACTTAGCTTTGTAATACTATATCCGCTGATATACATGGTAAGCTGTTCATTCCGTGACAGAATTGACATGACCGACCCGACTGTTATGTGGATTCCACGTCACCCGACTATTGCAGTAATCAAAGAGACTATAGAAGTACTGAACTTATGGAACACGCTGAAAAATACGCTTATAATCAATATCGGCTGTTCAGTGGTACAGGTGTTTTCGTGCGCCCTGACTGGTTACGGCTTTGCAAGATTCGATTTCAGGGGTAAAAGAGTACTTTTTGGCATAGTCATAATGATGATACTTGTCCCGATACAGATAATATCCATGCCACTCTATTCGCTGTTCAGAAACTTCGGTATCGGCATTTTTTCGGTCAACCTGATTGACAGTGCGCTGACTATGTATCTCCCTGCAATGACCGCCAACGGCATACGCTCCGGACTGATGATACTGATATTCCGTCAGTCTTTCAAGGGTATTCCAAAAGAACTTGAGGACGCTTCTTATATTGACGGCTGTAGTCCCCTACGAACATTCGTTCAGATTATTATACCTAATGCCTCATCTGCTTTCCTGACAGTATTTCTGTTTTCAGTTGTATTTTACTGGAACGACTATTATGTCAGCTCCACTTTTTTCACTAACTCCGAAACATTAGGACTGATGCTGAAAAATATCGACAGTGAACTGAAAATGCGTCTGTTCAATACTGTTGCGGTTGACGTTGACCCCCGTGAACAGATTGTGTGGAAAGAGGCTGGCTGTCTGCTCTCAATCACTCCCCTGCTGATTATGTACGTCTTCCTACAAAAATACTTCACTGAAGGCATTGAACATTCAGGCATTGTCGGGTAAAAGAAAAACTCCCCGATTTTTTACGTCAGGGAGCTTTCCAATAGAGAAGTATAATTATGAAAAACGCTTATTGTATTCGTTATAGGCTTTTACAATTATTTCTGCGCAGAGTTCGTCACCAAGTTCACTGCTGTTAAGGCAGAGTGAATATATATCCTTATCCTGCCAGCTTTTACCCGTGTTCACGTTAAAGAACGTTTCACGGCGTTTGTCTGCTTTTTTCATGATGCTTTCAGCTTTTTTTTCGTTTACTCCGTATTCCTCAACAGCACGCTTTATTCTGTATTCCTCCGGAGCATATATATACACACTGAAACAGCCTTTTTCATCAAGAATATAGTTTCCGCATCTTCCGACAAGTACAAAACTTTCCTCACGCTCCGAAATTTCCGTGATGATACGGCTTTCCATTAAAAAAACCTTGTCCGACAGTGGCAGACTATCTTCTGTTGAGTGCGTAGTATTTGCCGTCATAAGAAGTGAGTACAGAAAACTTGTCGGGACGCTTTCTTCTGCTGATTCCAGATTTTCGGCAGAAATTCCGCATCGTTCAGCCGTCATGTCAAGAATTTTCCTGTTATAGTAGTTTATACCAAGCTTTTCAGCAGTAAGCTTTCCTATGATGCTTCCACCGCTTCCGTACTGTCTTTCAATTGTTATAATAGATTTCTTCAATGGGAACTCCTCCGTTTCAGTGAATTACATTTCTTATATATTATTATACCACAT